>JAHIZV010000238.1 GCA_018814445.1 Verrucomicrobiota bacterium
CCGCCGCTACCCGGCCATCGATCCGCTGGACAGTTGGAGCAAGTACGACAGCGTGGTAGACAACGAGCAGGTTGAATTCGCGCGCCGTCTCCTGCGCGAGGGCAGCGAAGTGAACCAGATGATGAAGGTCGTCGGCGAAGAAGGCACGTCGATCGACGACTTCGTGCTCTATCTCAAATCGGAGTATGTCGATTCAGTCTACCTTCAGCAGGACGCATTCCATGACATCGATGCGGCCACGCCGTCGGAGCGTCAGGCGCATGTATTCCAGGCAATCTCGAAAACACTGAAAACGAAAATGTCGTTCGCGGACAAGGATTCCGCCCGTCACTTCTTCCAGAAGCTGACCCAGACCACCAAGGACTGGAACCGGGTCGCAATGGAAACGGACGAATTCAAGACCCTTGAAGGGCAGATCGAGCACGCGCTCGCGGAGGTGGCCAGCTATGCATAAGATTTATCACCGTATCGAATCCATCGCCGGAAACGTGATTGCCGTCAAGGCGGCCGGCGTTCAGTACAAAGAGCTGGCCGAAGTCACTTCACAATTCGGCACGTCGTTGGCTCAGGTCATTCGTATGAACGGCGACAACGTGTTCCTGCAGGTGTTCGCCGGAAGTCGCGGCATTGCCACGGATGCGAAAGTGCGTTTCCTGGGTCGCAGCATGCAGATTCCTTTTTCCGAAGCCCTGCTCGGCCGTGTCTTCACGGGAAGCGGAGAGCCTCGCGACAAAGGACCGTCCATCGCGGAAAACATGATTGATATCGGCGGGCCGTCCGTTAACCCGGCCAAACGCATCATTCCCCGCAACATGGTGCGGACGGGTCTGCCCATGATCGATCTTTTCAATACGCTCGTCGAATCACAGAAGCTGCCGATATTCTCTGTGGCCGGTGAACCGTACAACCCCCTGCTGGCGCGGATCGCTCTGCAGGCCGAAGTGGATGTGATCATTCTCGGCGGCATGGGCCTGAAGCATGACGACTACCTGTTCTTTCGGGATACGCTTGAGGAGCAGGGCGCGCTCACACGCTCCGTTCTGTTCATTCACACGGCGGCCGATCCGACGGTGGAATGCCTGATGGTTCCGGATATCGCGCTTGCCGTTGCCGAGCAGTTCGCGCTGGACGACAAGCGGGTACTCGTCCTCTTGACGGATATGACGAACTTTGCCGACTCAATGAAGGAAATCGCGATTACGATGGAGCAGATTCCTTCAAACCGCGGCTACCCGGGCGACCTGTACAGTCAGTTGGCCGCCCGCTACGAGAAAGCGGTCGACTTCGATACCGCGGGCTCTATCACGATTCTCGCGGTGACGACGATGCCCGGCGACGATGTGACGCATCCGGTTCCCGACAACACGGGGTATATCACCGAGGGTCAGTTCTATCTGCGGAACGGCCGCATCGAGCCCTTCGGTTCCCTGAGCCGTCTGAAACAGTTGGTGAACGGAAAGACGCGTGAGGATCACCGCACGATCATGAATACGATGATTCAGCTCTACGCCGGCTACAAAGAGACCCTCGAGAAGCAGTCGATGGGCTTCCGTATGAGTTCCTGGGATCAGAAACTGCTGAAGTACGGCGAGATTTTCGAAAGCGAAATGATGGACCTGGCCGTCAACGTTCCTCTCGAGGAAGCGCTGGACGGCGGCTGGAAGATTCTGGCTGATTGTTTCGAGCCGGAAGAGACAGGTCTGCCGTCGAAGCTGACAGATCAGTTCTGGCCGAAGAAACGGAAGAAGACGGAGGACGGAGAACAGAAGGCGGAGGTAACGAAGGAACCCGCGGAAGTCGGCGAGAAGGAGTAGCGTCTTTCCCGAAACCCGAAACCCGAAACCCGAAACCCGAAACCCGAAACCCGAAACCCGAACACCCGAATGGGAAAAAAGATAAAACATACGAAGAACGAGCTGAAGACTCAGCGTGACGCGCTGAAGCGGTTCGAACGCTATCTGCCGACACTTCAGCTCAAGAAGCAACAGCTCCAGATGGAGATGCGGCAGCTCGACGCGAAGATTGCTGAGAAGAAGGAGCAGGAAGTCGGGGCGCGCGACAACCTGTCTTCCTGGGTGAAGCTCTATTCCGAGCCGGTGGACTTCGATCAGTATGTGAAGCTCCGGGAACTGAAGACGGCCGAGGGCAACATCGCCGGCGTGAGCATTCCCGTGCTCGAGAATCTTGTCTTTGACGAATCCGAACCGGACCTCTTTGAAACGGCGGCGTGGGTTGATGACGGAGTAGACATGCTCAAGGAGCTGATGCAGCTCCGCGTCGAACGGAAGGTCCTCGAAGAACAGCATAGACTGCTTTCGGAGGAGTTGAGGACGACCACGCAGCGGGTGAACCTTTTTGAGAAGGTTAAGATTCCCGAGTGCCGTGAGCATATCCGCACGATCAGGATTTTTCTTGGTGATCAGCAGACTGCCGGCGTTGCCAGGGCGAAGATTGCCAAGAGCAAGTCCGGCGACAAGGAGGCGGCAGCGTGATTGTAAGAATGAAGAAACTGACGCTGCTTTGCATGGCCTCCGAACAGGAGGCAACCCTGAGTGCGCTCCGCGACCTCGGAGTAATACATCTCGCCCACATAGAAGAGCCGCGCGGGGCGGACATCGAACAGGCCCGAACGCATCTTGCGCATGTGCACCGGGCGATGGACTCGATCCCGAAACATCCGCACGGCGAGCCCTCCGGACGCTCCGCCGATGAAGTGGTCGAAGACATTTGGTCGTTCCTGCATGTGAAAAAAGAGCTGACCGAGCGTTCCGATTTCCTGAAGCAGGAACGTCTGCGGGTTGGGCCTTACGGTTCCTTTGATCCCGGCTCGATCAAAGCGCTTGCAGAAAAGGGCATTCATGTCCGGCTGTTCCAGGTCGGGCCCAAACAGGATGTTCCGGTCCTGGAAGACAAAGTGCTGACGGTCCTTGGGAGTGACAAGAACGGCACGTATTTTGCCGTGATCGGCGAGGGTGACTTCGAAGTGGAAGCGACGGAGTTACGTCTCCCCGAAATGCCGTTGGCGGACATGGATACCGAGCTCGAGACGATTCAGAACGCGCTGGACGAGAATCACGAGAAACTTGAGAAGCACGCCTGCGATTATCGAGTCGTTGCCGAGTTCTTTAATGAGGCACATGATAATATCACCTATCTTGAAGCGCGCGCGGGCATGGGCAAGGAGAAGCACGTAGCGTACCTGAGAGGTTTCTGTCCCGAGGAGAGCATCGAGAGCATTCAGCAGTCTGCCGCCGCGAACGGCTGGGCGGTTCTGGTGGACGATCCCGGCGTGGACGATCCTGTCCCAACTTTGATCAGGAATCCGAAGTGGGTTTCGATGATCAGACCCGTGTTCGATTTCATGGGTATTCTGCCCGGCTATAAAGAGGTCGACATCAGCGCCTGTTTCCTTTTCTTCTTCAGTCTCTTCTTCGGCATGATCGTCGGTGACGCTGGCTACGGACTGATCTTTCTGGTCGGGACGCTTTTTGCACGCAAGGCCATTATGAAAAGTGCGCCCGCGATGTTTCCCCTCATGCTGGTCATGAGCGTGTGTACAATCGTCTGGGGGGCTTTGACGGGGTGCTGGTTCAGTCTGAGCGAGTCCTTCATACCGGCGGTGCTTATTGCCCCGAAGGTGGCGTGGCTTACGGACAACAACAATATCATGTTCCTCTGCTTCACGATAGGCGCCGTCCACCTGACGATCGCGCACGGGTGGGGCGCGATACAGAAGATTAACAGTTCCAAGGCGCTGGGTGATCTGGGGTGGATTTGCGTAACCTGGATGATGTATTTCGTCATCAACTGGATGGTTCTCAAGCACGATCTCCCGGCGCCCGCGCTGGTCCTCGGGTGCGTGGGCGTAGTGTTGATCGCGTCTTCGATTATTATCTCCAAAGAATGGTCCAGCTTGGTTATGCTGGCGCTGGATCTGATAAGCGCCGGTGTCGATATCGTCTCGTATGTGCGACTCTTTGCGGTGGGTCTGGCGACGTATGCCGTCGGCAATGCGTTCAATGGCATGATCATCGGCGATGGCATTCACGGCATTCTCGGCGGGTTGCTGGCGGCGGTGTTCCTCTTTCTCGCTCACGCCTTGAATATTGTCATGGCCGCGATGGGTGTGCTCGTACACGGCATCCGGCTGAACACACTGGAGTTTTCCGGCCACCTGGGTCTCGAGTGGTCGGGTCAGAAATACACACCGTTTAGAAAGAAACGCGGATAGTCAACGCGGACAAGATGGAAACAGCAGGAGGAGTATCATGGATATTCAGACAATGGCAGGGATCGGCAAGGCGGGCGCAATGGCCGCTATCGCATGGGGGGCTTTCGGATCGGCCCTGGGCACGGGTACCGCAGGAATGGCCGCCGTGGGAGCCTGGAAGAAGTGTTTCGCGCAGGACAGGACTGCGCCCTTCCTCCTGTTGGTTTTCATTGGCGCGCCTCTGACCCAGACGATCTACGGCATGATTCTTATGAACACGATCATCGGCATCTGTAACCAGGCGGTGGCAGACGGCGCGACTTATCTGCCCTGGCCCGCTATGTTGAGCGCGGGCATCTTCGGCGGAATGGCGATCGGCGCATCGGCGTGGTTCCAGGGCAAAGCGGGCGCCTCCGGCGCGGATGCGCTGGCGGAGACCGGCAAGGGCTTCGGTAACTACCTGATGACTATCGGCGTTGTTGAGACCGTCGCCCTGTTCGTCATGGTATTCCTGATGATCAGCTTCTAAGACGACGAAGTGAGGTTTCGGAAAACCGCCCACGGGCTTTGCCCGCGGGCGGTTTTCTATCGGTCGGATCGATGGGATCTATCCGACCGGACTGATCGCGAAGTTGCACTTATGGGCCTTCGCGGGTATATCCTAGGGTTTTCCATAGAGCGCACAGGAGACACCGTATGAACTACGAGAAGCTATACGCCGGGCGGATAGGGGGAGAACGTTTCGGCAAGGATGACACGATCTACAAGTTTGAGAAAATCAAGATCGCGAAGCGCGAGGCGATGAGACTTCGCCCTGATATGGAACTTCTGGATTTCGGGGTCGGCGAACCGGACCAGCTGTCTCCTGCATCCATCCGCGAAGCTCTCAAGGTCGAAGTCGACAGGCCTGAGAACCGAGGCTATGCGGACAACGGCGTGGCGCAATACAAAGAAGCCGCCGCGGCGCACATGAAAACTTTTTACGGCGTGGATCTCGATCCGGCCACGGAAATCAACCACTGCATTGGCGCGAAACCCGCGCTGGCCATGCTTCCCCTGTGTTTCATCAATCCGGGCGATGTGACGATTCAAACGGTGCCCGGATACCCGGTCCTGGCTACCCACACGAAGTATCTTGGCGGTGAAGTCTATGATGCGCCGCTGGAGAAGGAGAACGGCTTCTTTCCTGACCTGGATGCGATACCCGCGGATGTGGTCAGCCGGGCGAAGCTGTTCTACGTCAACTACCCGAATAATCCGACGGGCGCCGCCGCGACACCGGAGTTCTTCGACAAGCTGATCGCATTTGCATCGAAGAACAACATCATTGTCGTGCAGGACGCGCCTTATGCGGCACTTGTGTACGGCGGGGATCGGTTGTCCATTCTGAGTCGGCCTGGCGGCAAAGAAGTTGCTCTTGAGATTCACTCCATGAGCAAGGCGTACAACATGACCGGATGGCGTCTCGGTTTCGTGGCGGGAAGCGCCTCGCTCGTGAAGGCGTTTGCGTCGGTGAAAGACAACATAGATTCCGGACAGTTCATCGCCATTCAGAAAGCCTCGTGTGAGGCGATGACGGATACGGGTTTTGTTAACAGTCTGCGGGACCGCTATCAGCGCAGGCTGGAGAAGATGGTAGAGGCTCTCCGTACGGCCGGCTTCGACGCGCAAATGCCCGGTGGGACGTTCTACCTGTACGTTCCCGCTCCCGTAGGAGCGGGCGGCATGCAGTTCAAGTCCGCCGAGGACGCGTCGCAGTATCTGATCAGGCAATTCTCTGTATCGACTGTGCCGTGGGATAACGTGGGGGCGTTTCTCCGTTTCTCCGCAACATTCGAGTCGCGCGGCGAGGAGGATGACAGCCGGGTGCTTGATGAATTGAAATCGCGGCTGAAAGCCGCTTCTCTGAAGTTCTCCAAGGAGGAGTCATGAGCAGGAAGTTCGATTGCAGGACGTCGTCCGGAACACAGCTATCAGTCTTTCTCGAGAACCGTCCCGGTACGCTCGCCGAGGTCGCCGAGTCGTTGGGCGGCAGCGGGGTGAACATTCTCGCTCTGTCGCAGATGGAAGGCATCAACCATGGCTATGTCCGGATGGTCGTTGATGATCCGGCCAAGGGCAAAGCGGTGCTGGAAAAGGCCGGACACCTCGTTCTGGAGAGGCGGGTCATACTTCTGGAGGCCCCGAACGAGCCCGGCTGCATGGCTTACGTCACCCGGAATCTTGCCGACGCGGGTGTCAATGTGGAGTACGCGTACTGCGCGGTGGGTCCCTCCGAGAAGAACGGCCTGATCGTCATCTTCTGCAGTGACCCCGAGAGGGCTCTGAGCGTGCTCGGGTGAGAATCGCTTTCCGGGTGGACTGAGGGATGGACAGGAACGCGGACGAGTAAGCAGGTGGAGTAGGCCGTTTAAGAACGGGTTTCAGTGTGGCGATGCCCGTCGCGCTACCTGGCGAGGAGTCCCTGAACTTCTTCCGCCAGTTCACAGTCGGAAAGGCCCGCGTCGATTCTGTGGAAGGATATCGTCAGCGTATTCTCAATACTCTCGCCCTTCTTCAGGGCCTTCTCTTCACTCAGCGTTTCAATCTCGCTGTAGCCAAGACCTCTGTTTGAGTACATCTCGACGGTGCACCCGCCGTCAGGGAAAGTGTCGCCGCCGTGCGGTGCGACAGCCCGTTCAATAACCAGGAGACTGCCCCGTTGCGCCGCGATCCAGCCCGCTTCCGCGTCCGAACCGAGTTTGTATTCGCCGCTGATGGTTTTGTAGACAATCGCCCCGCGGCATTCTGTCACGGCCTTTGCGTCGATGATCTCTCCCTTCATCACGTTGTAGCCGTTCGGGAAAGTTGAGTCTTCCCTGGTTGCGATGATGATGCGGTGGGCCTTGCCTAACTGCGAGATGTTCCAGAGAGTGAGCGGAATATCCGAATCGGCGGTTCTCTCAATCCGCTGACGGATCGTGACGACCGGTTTCCCGGCATCGAGGCATATCTGGCGGGTGACCTTCGCATTCAGTGGTTCTCCGTATTCCTGGCTCAGCATGCAGCAGGATCCGCCGCTTCCGTTTCTCCAGGCTCGTCCGTTCCACGGGCGGCCGTCGAGAAGTTTTGAGGGAGGCCAGTCCTCGTCCTGAAAAGAGGTCCAGCGAGACTGGGCAACAGGCCAAAGCCAATCACCGCCGAAATTGATCCAGTCATCGTTTTCGGGTTTCTGGTCAAGTCGGTCCAGGTGGTAGTCATTCACGTTAAGAATGCTGTCCTGACCGACAAAACCCATGCTGACGATCCTGCCGGTTTCTGGAAGAACGACTACTTCGAACAGTTCGTTGGCAAGTCGAAAGGCATTGGTGGTGCTCCTGTACGATACGGCGGAAATCGGTGCGACAGGGACGTCATCGTTGACGGACTTGCCTTCCTCGGCGCACGCGCAGTACGCCGCGAGGAGAACGCCCGCCGTCAGGAGTCGTGGGAACAGGGAAATACTCATGGTGCGGAAGGTACTATAAGGGAAGAGCACAGGGCAAGAGGGCTGTTTCCTGTTCGCTGGAGTTCACGCAGGCTTTCGAATTCAGGCGGAAGTTCCTGTGGGTACTTCAGCATCCTTCTTCCCGAAAAGGAACAGCAGCCATTCGTCTGTGTGGTGGGCCCAGGTCGCTTCGTTGTGCTGGCCCATGGGGTTCCTGGTCCATCGCAGATGGTCCCCGGATGTGAAGCCTTTCTCCCTGAGGAGTGAGACCATTTCTTCCGCGCCGGGAAGGAGTCGCGATTCCAGATCATCGGCCTCACCGCAGTAGAGGTACAGTTTAAGTTTAGGCGCCTTCTTCGCCTTCTTCACCTCCTGCAGCGCGACGACGTGTCGCTTGTGCCGAAACGCCGGTGAGAGACAGGCGGCCCCGAAGAACACTTTCGGATAATGCCACGCGATGTAGAAAGAGATGCTTCCACCCATCGATGCGCCGGCAACAGCCGTGTGTTCCCTGCCGGGCAGTGTGCGGTATTCCTTGTCAATGAACGGCTTGAGTTCATCGACGATGAACTTCGCGTATTTCTTTCCCTTCAAAGAAGGTGTGTATTCAGCGTCTCGGTCGTCTGTGCTGTATGCGCCGACGACAATGATCTCTTTCAGCCGGTTGTCTGCGATCAGCTTCGTACACCACTCATCCACTTCCCAGTCCTGACCCCATGTGGACGTTGCCGGGTCGAATATCTGCTGGCCGTCATGCATGTACAGCACCGGATATCGGCGGTTGGCGTGCGTGGCGTAGGAAGGCGGAAGCCAGACGATTATGTTTCGCGTCCTGTTCAGGTGCGAGGACTTGAAGGCTTCATGCAGACGGCTCATCCCCTCGATATGGGAGCGGGGTTGGTCGAGCCGGTCTTTCCAGCGTTCGACCGTGCGTTCCACGTTCATGTCTTCTCTCGTGACGATCAATTGGGCCGGAAGCGGGTGACCATCCTGGTCTGTCTCTTCCGAATTCCATGAGCCCCGCGTGATTTTGAATTCGAAGGGCGCGGTGGGGCAGAGGGCAAACCCAATCCATTCCCTGTCCGATTTCCTGTGCAGAGGAACTCCCTGGGGATTCCACCTGCCCAGAGAGTCGGTACTGCCGGTAATGAACACCTGTTCGCCGGCGGACAGCGGCGACGGCGTTGTGACGCGGAAGTTGATCCTGATATAATTCATAGGCGCTGATGTGCTCATTCTCGCGTTCCGCTAAAGGCCGGATTGTAGGCGGCTCCCGCGTGATATTCAACGTTCTTCCGGCCTTTCATTCCGCGACCTCTCTTTACGGGTCAGAACGGTAGTCCGCAACAGGATGGCGAAGAAAGAATTGATTTTGGACAAAGGGCTCCGCATGATGACCGGAACATACGCAGGGGAACAACCGCATGGATATCTCTGTAGTCATTCCTGTCTATAACGAATTAGAAAACGTCGAGCTGCTTTGCGGCACGGTGCACGAGGCGATGACCGGCGTGGGCCGTTCCTACGAAGTGATCCTTGTCGATGACGGGAGCAGGGACGGTACGTGGGACAAACTTGTCGAGCAGGCGCGGAAATATCCGCATTTCCGCCTGATCCGGTTCCGCCGCAACTTTGGACAGACCGCGGCGATGAGTGCGGGATTTCATCACGCGAAAGGCGAAGTGGTTGTCACGCTGGACGCGGACCTTCAGAACGATCCGCGGGATATCCCGAAACTGCTCGAGCGTACGGACGCCGGCGTCGATGTGGTCAGCGGGTGGAGAAAGGACCGCAAGGATCCTTTCATCAACCGGCGCCTTCCTTCCATGATCGCGAACTTCATGATCAGCAAGATCACGGGAGTGTCACTCCACGACTACGGCTGTACGCTTAAGGCGTACAGGGCGGAAGTCATAAAGAATGTTCAGCTCTACGGTGAGATGCACCGGTTCATTCCCGCGCTGGCCAGTTGGGTGGGAAGCTCGATTGACGAGGTCGTCGTCAATCATCAGCCGCGGAAGTTCGGACAGTCGAAGTACGGCATATCGAGAACCTTTCGGGTCATACTGGACTTGGCCACCGTGAAATTTCTTCTGCGCTACAGCATGGGTCCGATCCAGATGTTCGGTAAACTCGGCGCTGTCTTCGGCCTCCCCGGGCTGGCCCTTCTTCTCCTCATGGCCGCTGCCAACCTTTCGTACCAGCTTTTCGGGACGGAACTGGGTGCGGGTCTTGTCAAACGGCCTTTCTGGATCATGACCTCGTTCACGCTGATGTTCATGGGCATGCAGTTCATCAGCATCGGATTGCTGGCGGAGATCCAGATCCGCACGTATCATGAGTCGCAGAATAAGCCGACCTACGTCGTGAAGGAAACCTTCGAGCCCTCCTCGTGATCAGTCTTTCCCTGGCCGAAGCTGCTGTTGCCGGGTCTCCTCCAGTTACAGACCTGGTAATGATGCAGAATATGTGGATCATAGGCGCGGTCTACGTCGTTCTTTTCTTTGCGGGAATAGCGATTGATATCGTGATCGTCCGGCGGCTCAGCACGTCGCCGTTTCCGTGGCAGGCAAGAGCGGTGACGTTGGCCGCGCGTCCATGGCGCTGGCGCGATCTGCTCCGATTGCTCGCCATCGTCTGGGTACTGCATCTCACCGTGTTGTTCGGCGCCCATGTGTTCGGCGCGACCGACGGCGAAGACGTGGCCGCGGTCTGGTACCTGGCGCAAAGCATCGCATTCCACTGGGCGGCACTCGTCTTCACTATCGCGGTCACGACAAAGCGGCATGTCTCGTGGAAAAGAGCTTTCGGAATCGAGGGCTTCCGGAGCTGGTCGAGGACTAAGGAGGGAGTGTTCTGCTACGTTGCAACAATCCCTGTACTCGTGTTTTACACGGTGATCTACCAGGTCTGGCTGAGGGTCACCGGGCACATGTCGTCGCAGCAGGACGTGATTGAAGTGTTTATGACCGTCGACTCACTCGGCGTGCGGGTGTATCTCATCTTCCTCGCGGTCGTTCTCGCTCCCGTGCTTGAGGAGATCGTATTCCGCGGCATCGCGCTTCCCGTTCTCGTCCGTCAATGGGGCCTCGCGCCGGCTGTCGTCGTCACCTCCGCGATGTTCGCCCTGATCCATCTTCACCTGCCATCCCTGGTCCCCCTTTTCATCATGTCTGTGGCCTTCTCCCTCGCATACTATTTCTCGCAGTCCTTGTTGGTGCCGATGGTCATGCACGCGCTTTTCAACGGTGTGAACATAGGCCTGCTCGCGCTCGTCAGGCATCTTTCGGAGAACAACTGAGTCATGAAACTCAAAACGATAGAATGGATTGCCGACACGAATAACCGTCTCGCCCCGGGCCGTGTGCGGTCGATCGACCAGACGGCCCTTCCCGTTAAACTGACCTACATCGACACGCGAAGCGTTGACGATATATGGAACGCGATAAAGGAGCTGAAGGTCCGCGGCGCTCCCGCGATCGGCGTGGCGGCGGCGATGGGTGTGGTGCTGGCGGCACAGGAACGATCGACGGATGATGTGGATCGTGTGTGCAGGAGAGTTCATAAGGCTTGTGAGTACCTGGCCTCTTCCCGGCCGACAGCGGTGAATCTTTTCCGGGCCCTCGACAGGATGAAAACTGTCGCGGAGCTGTTTGAAGGCAGTGCGCCCGACCTCGTCGAGCGGCTTGCGTGCGAAGCCGTGGCGATCTGCGAAGAGGACGCGGCTCAATGCGAGGCTATCGGAGAACACGGTCTCATGCTGTTGAAGGACAGCGACACCGTCCTGACTCACTGCAACGCCGGTTCGCTTGCGACGGCCCGCTACGGCACCGCATTGGCGCCTGTTTACAAAGCGCGTGAGAAGGGGATGAAGATCAGTGTCTACGCGGATGAGACCCGGCCTCTTCTGCAAGGGTCGCGCCTGACCGCCTGGGAACTCATGCAGGAGGGTATCGAGGTTACGTTGATCTGCGACAGCGTGGCGGCCGAGGTGATGAAGGAGGGGAAGATCGATCTCGTCATGGTCGGAGCGGATCGAATCGCCGCAAACGGCGACGCTGCCAACAAGATCGGCACCTACGGGCTGGCCGTCCTTGCGAAGCACCACGGCATTCCCTTCTACATCCTCGCACCGACCACCAGCTTCGATCTATCGATTTCCTCCGGAGACGAGATACCGATTGAAGAAAGGGCGGCGGAAGAGGTCGTACATGGTTTTGGCAAGCAGACCGCCCCCGACGGCGTGGCAGTCTACACCCCCGCATTTGACGTCACGCCTGCGGAACTGATCACAGCGATCGTCTGTGAGAAGGGGGTCTTCAGACCGCCTTTTGCGCTGGGTGACGGGTAGGGACGACTCGTCCATCCAGATTCGTTGGAAGCTACGCCGTGACAGGCGGATGATCCGGCGGATCATCCCTACCTCTAAAGGACACTCGGAAAAAAGGTTCCAACCCTTGGAACTTTTTCTGATAGAACTTCCAATGTTTGGAAGTTTTCGGGAATACGATGGCTACTCTTAAAGAACAGGGCGAGTTGCGGACGATCGAGCGTCTGGCAAAACTTCTGCCGGGACGCAGTGACGTCGTGCTCGGCGTCGGAGACGATACGGCGATCGTTGAAGTCGGTTCCGAAGGGCGGCAGCTTCTGCTGACGACGGATCCATTGATCGAGGGTGTGCATTTTCTTCCTGACGCCCCGCCGGAACTTATCGGACGAAAAGCGGCGGGCCGGGTGCTGAGCGATTTTGCCGCGATGGGGGGAGAGCCGTTGTGGCTTCTCGTGGATGTTGTTGCTCCCGGTGAGATGGAGGCGGATCGTCTCGAGGGCGTGTACAAAGGGCTGTGCGAATTGGCGGAGAAGTATGCGTCCGCCTTGGTCGGCGGAGACGTGGCGAAGGGACCGGTGTTTGAACTGCACGTTTTCGGCGTGGGAGAAGTGCCCCGCAACAGTGCGGTTCGCAGGTCGGGGGCTCGGGTGGGAGACGCGATTTACGTGACAGGCGAACTGGGTGGCAGTTTGCTTGGCAGGCATCTCGAGTTTGAACCGCGTATCGAAGAGGCCATGTGGCTGCGCGAGAACAGTTGGCCTACGGCGATGATTGATGTGAGCGACGGACTGGCGACAGATCTTCGGCACATTTGCGACGCGAGCGGGGTGGGGGCGGAGATCGTGTTGGAGAGTGTACCGGTGTCTGAGTCCGCAAAGAAGATGAGCGACGAAAAAAGCTCCCTCCATCACGCGATGACGGACGGCGAGGATTTCGAACTGCTGTTCACTGTGCCGGCGTCGAAGCGAAGTCTATTCGAGTCTGCCTGGGAGGATACGTTTGACCTGCCGTGTAGCCGGATAGGTGTTATTACCGATGCCGGAATGACTTGTATCGACGCAACAGGCCGACGTCCGCTCGATGAAAAAGGCTATGAGCACTTTGGCAGTGAGTGATGAAGGCGGAATGATGAATGGGAGAACGGGGGAGTGGGAGAGGAGGAAACTCTCAACAAGCAACAAACAACTCGAAACTCTCAATTGCGGAAGGTCAGAACGCAGACAAGCTTTAACCGAAACCCGAAACCCGAAACCCGAAACCCGAAACCCGAAACCCGAAACCCGAAACCCGA
>JAHIZV010000239.1 GCA_018814445.1 Verrucomicrobiota bacterium
GGAATCATTCGAAAACAAATAGAGCGGCCTTCGCCGGAACAAGTTGCCGCGTGCGGCAGGATTCCGACGACTATTCTCTCTGACATGATGAACCGCGCGCAAGCTATGTATGCTGACATCAAGCCCGTTAAGGGCGGGGTGCATGTAGCGGGACCCGCAGTCACGGTCGGCTGCATGGTCGGTGACAACATAATGAGTCATCACGCTATCTACCTCGCCGAGCCGGGGGACATCCTTGTGATTGACGGACGTGGTCACGTCGATACGTCAATCTGGGGTGGTGTTCAGACCCTGGCGGCTGAGAAACAGGGGGTTGTGGGAGTCGTCGTCGATGGCTCTATCCGCGATGTTCAGGAGGCCCGTGAAGCTAAGTGCGAGGTGTTCTGCCGGGGAGTGACTCCGACAGGGCCGCATAAGGGATGGGGCGGAAGCATCAACAGGCCCATTCAATGCGGCGGCGTGCCGGTGATGCCGGGCGATATCATCGTGGGTGACGACGACGGGGTCGTGGTTGTCCCGGCAGGGGAGGCGGACCGGATTATCGAGGAATCCCTCAAGAGGATGGAGGAAGAGAAGGACTGGGTGAGGCGGATAGAAGAAGGTGAAACGGCAGTGAGCATTCTGGGATTCGATGAGAAACTGAAGAAGCTTGGAGTGCAATACGAGTGATTATAGACGCTCATACCCATATTCATCCGAAGGCCGACGGATTCGGTGCGAGGCATGATGCCTCCGCCGAAACATTTATGAAATGTCTGGAAGACAGCCCGGTTGACCGGGCTGTAGTCCTGGCCATTGCGCCGGATATTCCAAATGACTTTGTTGCCGAAGTGTGTGCCCGTCATCCGCAGACGTTGATCGGATTTGCTTCCGTCCTGCCCTTGGAATCCGGCGCCGTGCGCGACTACGAACATGCCGTTCTGAATCTGGGCATGAAGGGTTTGAAGCTCCACCCGCGTCGGCAGACCTTCGGACTTGAAGATATGGAGCAACTGGTTCCGCTCATGGAGAAGGCCGCCGAACTGAGAACCCCGGTGCTCTTCGATGCCTTTCCATGCGGAAAAGACCTGTTCGGTTGCCATGAGCTGGAGTTGATCAGCGGATTGGCTGAGCGCGTCCCGGAGGTGAACATTATCATGGCCCATGCGGGAGGATACCGCGTTGTTGAGGGGTGTCTGGTTGCAAAAGCGCATCGCAACATATCCATCGATCTCTCGTTCACGCCGTATTACTTCAAGGGATCCTCGGTCATTCAGGATCTGATCTACTCAATCCGCAAGATAGGTCCCGATCGCGTGATTCACGGATCGGACTATCCGGAAGTCTCCTTCAGCAGTGGATATGAAATGACGATGGAACTGCTCGACCAGTGCGGTTGTGACGGCACTGAAGTTGCTGCGGTTCTTGGGGGCAACATCCTGTCGCTTCTGGAAGGGAGTGCGGCATGAAAGAGCATGAAAAGCAAGCCGCGGTGGACAGATACAACAAGCGGATTTCCGAAATGGGACCGACGGTTCAGGCGATCGGATGGGGCGATGAAAGGCAGCAGAAACTCCGTTTTGCCGTACTGACTGCGATGGGGGAAATGAACGGGCGAAGCATACTGGATGTCGGCTGCGGGTTCGGCGACATGATCGACTATCTGAAGAACCGGGGGCTCGACGTCGAATACACCGGGGTGGACATCAATCCCGCGATTCTGGAAGTGGCCCGCGAGCGGCATCCCGACGCGCGGTTCGAGTGTCGAGACATCGTTACGGCCCCGTTTGACGAACAGTTCGACTACGTGTTCCAGTCCGGAGCGTTCAACCACAGAGTCGAAGACAATAGAGAGTTCGTGTGGAGCATGATGCAGGAGATGTACAGACTCTGCCGGCGCGGCATGGCTTTCAACCTGTTGACCTCGTACGTCGACTATCAGGATGACAGCCTCTTCTACTTCCGGCCGGAAGACTACCTGCCGCTCGCGAAGAAGCTCAGTCGTTATGTCACGCTGCGACACGATTATCCTCTCTATGAGTTTACGCTCCAGATCTTCAGAGAGCCGCCGGAGTATGGCCGTTTCTGAAAAGGCAGGTTCCTATGGCGCGTTTAGTGTTTCTCGTTCGAGGCGGCCATGATGTGGGCATGGGACATGTATTCCGTTCGCTGGCCCTGGCCGAAGCTTTTGCCGCTGCCGGTCATGATCCGGCGCAGTTCTTCTGCAATGAGGATGCGAGCAGTCTGCGCGCGATCCGCGACCGGGGATATGAGGTGACGTCATACGCCCTGTCAGACGGTAGCGATACCTGGATGAATGTGGACGACGGTCTGTCCGTTCCGGACGCGGTTGTTGTTGATGTTCCCGAGCCGATCCCCGGGGCACTGGAAGCGCTGAAGCGCTGTTGGCCGGCCGTCCGGATTGTTGCGCTGGACTATTTTGACATGGAAGAACAGAACGTGGACGCCATCGTCAATCTATTCAACCATCATGAAACGCTGAAACGGCCGACAGGATCGCACGTTGATTACTACGAGGGACCTTCGTATGCGATCATTCGAGAGCCGTTCAGATCTTTCTTTGACCGTCCCCGACCCGCGCTGGAGAGGGTCGAGAATCTTCTCGTCACTTTTGGTGGCGCAGATATGCAGGGCCATACACTCAAGGTGCTTGAGGTGCTGAAGGCTGTCGCTGATAAGCATCTGACTTGTCATGTCGTCATCGGACCCAATTTCAAGGACGTTGATGAAATAGAGCGAATGGCGAATGATCTTCCTATGCCTTGCGAAATACACCGCTCCGTGCAGAATATGGAGGAGTTGATGTTCCAGTGCGACCTGGGCATTCACGGATCCGGCACGACACTGTTGGAGATGGCTTCTCTTGGCCGCCCGTCCATTGTGATTCCGCAAAACGACAACGAGTTCCGCTTCGCGAACTGGTTCCGGGAGCGAGGGGCTGTGGTCAGTCTTGGACATGCTTCAGAGCTGAATACCGAGAAGATCAAGAAGGCTCTCGACGCATTGCTTCCCGACAGAGAGAAAAGGCAGCGCATGAGCGGGGCCATTCATGCATTGGTAGACGGGCATGGGCGGGAAAGAATCGTGGCGCTGGTTGAGGAATGTCTGGTGAGAAAAGGATGAAACGCTTGATGGTCATAGGCGCGGGTCCCGTGGACAGGGATGTCATCCTGCGGGCGCGGGACATGGGGATCGAAGTAGTCGCAGTGGATGGCGATCCGAAAGCCGTCGGACTGCCTCATGCTGACGTGGCAGTCGTATACGACATCAAGGACGGCGAAGGGCTGGCGCGGCTGGCGCGCGAACACAACGTTGACGGCGTGCTCTGCGCGGGTGTTGAGGTCGGTGTGCGGGGAGTGGGCGCAGTGGGCGATGCATTGGGTTTGCGCACGCTGAGTGCGGAGGCGGCGTTGAATGCCACGTCCAAGGATCGCATGAGGAACCTGTGGAGCAAAGAGGGGGTGGCCTCCGCAAACGCCCGAAAGTGTCTGACACTGGAGGAGGCCTTTGCGGCCATGCAGGAGTTCGGCCTGCCTGTTGTTGTGAAGCCAGCCGACAGCGCGGGGAGTCGAGGCGTGAAGTACGTCGCAAACGAGGCCGAGTTGGAGGGAGCTTTCAGCACGGCGTTGACCTTTTCCCGCAGTCGGATTGTCCTTGTCGAAGAGTATATGACCGGGACGGAAATGAGCGTCGAGGCCTTCGTGGTCGATGGCGCCTTTCATGTCATCGCACTTTCAGACAAGATCAGAACGAAACCTCCCTATCTGCTTGATGTGGCCGTTCTCTTTCCGTCGGAGCAACGCGAGGAACTCCAGCAGAGCGTCATGTCCCTCGTCGAAAGAGCGGTCGAAGCCCTCGGCATAGATAATTCCCCGATTCATGCCGAAGTCATGCTGACTCCGGAAGGTCCCAGGATGGTAGAGGTCGGCGCAAGGGGGCCGGGATTCAAGGTGTTTACGAAGATGATTCCGTGGTCAAGCGGCATCGATGTCGTGAGCGCGTACATTAAACTGGCTCTTGGTGAAGAAGTCTCACTCGGCAGATCAATCAAGCGCGGGGCGGTACTCAGCTTTCCCTCCGCACAGCCGGGCCGCGTAGTCTCCGTGTCCGGCGTCGACGAGGCCCGAAAAGTGCCGGGGATACATGAGGTGGAGATTTACGTTCGTCCGGGCGGCGAAGTCCTGCCCTTAACGTCCGGCAGCGCGCGCGTCGGGCATATCATCGCGTTGACAGAAACACGGGCCGACGCCGAGGCCGCCGTCAAGCAGGCGGAGGAGTTTCTGAAGATCGAGACGCATGGAGAGGGTGTGTGATCATGTCTAACGACGTCTGCCACATTGCTCTCACGTTCGACACCGACAACGACTTCTTCGACCACAGCCTGGTTCAAGACGGTCAGGATGAGCGTGCTCTCATGCGCTGGCGAGGTGTCGAAGAGGGCATTCCGATACTGATGGATCTTTTGGGAAGTTACACGGGCTCTGCAGGAGAGCCTTCCCGGATCACTTGGTTCGTTCGCTCGGACGGTCAGCTTGCCACATACTATGACGATCCGGCGTATCTGCTGAGGCAACACGATGAACTTTGGCAGGCCGCTCTTCGGCGGGGACATGAGATTGCCTGGCACCCGCATCTCTACCGGTTTGAAGACGGGAAGTGGATGCAGGAAACCGAAGGAGAGAAACTGGAAGAGCAGATGACTGTCACTCTCGCCGCGATCAGGGAAGCGGGCTATGAACCGCGTTCGTCACGAATAGGGGAGGCCTACGGATCGAATGTCTTGATGTCTCTGCTTGAAGGATTCGGAATGCAATGCGACTCGACCGCAATGCCGGGGAGAAAGAGGGTGGACGATGAACGTCTTCTCGATTGGAGCCGGACTTCGCCGGGGCCTTACCATCCCTCCCGGCAGGATTACCAGGTTTCAGGTGAAGACGGTTTCAGTCTGCTCGAAGTGCCTATGGCGATGGCCAGGATGAAGACATCGTATGATGCTGAGCCTTATCTGAGATACGTTGATCTCAGCTTTCGTCATGAGGTCATGAAGCAAGGACTGCGTGACCTGCTGCAGAATGCGAGTCTACTCGTTACCATCACGCATCCGTCGACAATTCTGCCGGATATTGTGGACAGCCCTCACGGTCTGCTTTCCTTTGACGTGCGCGAATACAGGAGGAACCTGGAGTTCGTGCTTTCGGAGCTCGATATGCAGGGCCGGCCGTATCGTTTTGTGACCATAGATGAATGCCGTGCTCTGCACGGCGATCGCAGGATGTGATCTTGACTGGAGGTAGATATGAGCGGGAATGCAGCATTCGATAACTGGACGCGCTTCTACAAAGAGGCGGCCGAGAAGGGCGTACGCCATCTGTGGCCGGCCGAAAATCTCGTGCGAATGATGATGGGGAATTACATCCCCGGCCTCGACAAGAACTACGGCGGAAAACGGGCTCTCGATGTGGGCTGCGGAAGCGGGAACAACCTTGTCTTTCTCGCGTCGCTGGGCATGGAGGTCGCAGGCACAGAGATTTCAGAGGACGTATGCGGGAATACGGCTGAATTCATGAAATCTCTTGGTTATGACGCCGACGTGCGCGTCGGAACCAATACGGGCCTTCCTTTTGAAGACGACAGCTTCGACTTTCTCGTATCCTGGAACGTCCTGCACTACGAGCCGGAAGAGAAGTCGATTAAGAAGGCTGTGCTCGAACATGCCCGCGTGCTGAAACCCGGAGGCTTGCTGATTCTATCGACTGCCGCACCGGACCATCTGATCATGAACGATGCCCGCGTGGTGGGACCTCATCAGTACGAAATTGCCAGAAAGGACGACTTCAGAAAAGGGGAGACGTTCTTCTACTTCGACCATCCCCGCTATATCGAGCACTACTTCTCGACAGGTTTCGGGGATATGCACATCGGACGGATACACGACAACCTCTTCGGCCGGATTTCCGACTTCTTCATCGTCGCGGCCCGCAGCAAGTAGCTTGTTTCCCGGTAATGAAAAACGAATCCTCTATTCGTCTGCTTGAAGCGGAACTGTGTGAACTCACGGGGCGGAAGCACTGCATTGCCGTAGGACGGGGTGCAACGGCACTGTATCTTGCCTACAAGGCAATCCGTGAACGCGGCAGTCGGATTGTCATGCCTCCCATTCTCTGTCAGAGCCCCGCCAGTGTGGCGCTCGCCGCAGGTCTGGTGCCTGTCTTCTGCGACATCTCTCTTGATGACGGGGTCATGGAACCTGACGCGTTGAGGCAGATGCTGGGAAAGTATCACGATGTCGCCGCAGTTCTTGCTCCCCACACCTACGGAAATCCTGCCGACATGGACTTGATCGAAAACATCTGCCGGGAACATGACGTCGTTCTCATCGAAGACGCGGCACAGGCGTTGGGTGGCATGTGGAAGGGAAGGGCACTGGGCTCTCTGGGCGATCTGTCGATCGTCAGTTTCGGCCACTCAAAACCGCTTGATTTCGGCGGAGGCGGAGCGGTTCTGACGGATAACGCGGAACTCCACAGTGTCATGTCGGAACTCGCGAAAACGCTGCCGCCTTTCTCCATCGCTATCACCCGGCTCCAGGAGTTGTATCCGAAGGTTTACTACGCCCTGCGTGACCTCATAGCGCTGGATCAAAGGCTCGACGCGCTTCTCCTCCCGGTACCGGAGATATTCCGTGACATGTACATATTCAGTCTCTCGGAAGATCAGGCCGAAGTCATTCGCGATAGGCTTCCGGACGTGAGTCACCTCGTGGCGTGTCACAGGCGCAACGCGGAGCTGTACGACAAGTACCTTCCGAGAGACGGAGTGCGGCGGCAGAAGCCGCGCGAGGGCGGCGTTCCCTGGAGATACACGTTTCTCGTCGAAGGAGCTCTGCAGGCGCTGGTGACGGAAACACTGCGAGAGCACGATATCGATGCCAGTAACTGGTACTCGTCGCTTCACAGAGGCTACGCGTCGGGAAGAGAGCAGGCCGCGGATGAGCTCAAGAACGCTCTGTATCTCGAGCAACACGTTGTGAATCTGTGGGTAGATCCGTCAGTCGATGAGATGCGCATAAAGAGGACTTGTGAGTTGATAGGACAGGTGATTTCAGCTTCATAGCGAGATTCGAACCAGCAGGAGAGGAGTACACGCCATGACGAAGACAAAAGCCAACGTATTGGACTGCACGATTCGGGACGGCAGTTATCTGATCAAGTATCAGTTCACGGCCGAGGACACGTTCTTCGTGGCGTCGTCGTTGTGCCGCGCGGGCATCGGCAGGATTGAGGTCGGCCACGGCCTCGGACTGGATGCTCAGTACAAAGGAAAAGGCGCTGCCGCGATCAGCGACGCGGAATACATCGAAGCGGGTGTGGCCGCCGCAGGAGACAAGGCGAAGATCGGCGTGTTCTTCATTCCAAGCTTCGCCTCTCTCGACAGCATCCGGGCGGCGGCTGATGTAGGTCTTGGTTTCATACGTGTGGGTACAAACATCAATCAGTATGAGCTGGGCAAAGAAGCGATAGAGCTCGCCAAGTCACTCGGTCTCGAGGTGTGGGCGAATCTCATGAAGAGCTATGTAATGACGCCCGTGGAGTTTGCGGGCATCGCAAAAAGTGTCGCGGACTACGGTGCAGATATCGTGGCCCTGGTCGATTCGGCCGGCGGGATGACGCCGACGCAGGTTCGTGAATATGCTCGCGCGGCCCTTGACATAGTGGACGTGCCGCTCGGCTTTCACGGACACAACAACCTTGATCTCGTGATCGCGAACTGCCTGGCCTTCATTGAAGAAGGCGGCCTGTTTGTGGACGGCACGTTGCGCGGCATGGGCCGCAGTGCGGGAAATGCGGCGACGGAGTTGCTCTGCGCCCTGCTGGATCGTGAAGGCTACGACATAGGCGATGTGGACTGGGAAGAGTTGATAGCGTTGGGCCAACGGTTGATCGAACCGAACGTTCCCCGGGATATCGGCTTACTGCCCGATGAGATTGCCTCCGGTCTTCAGTACTTCCATTCCAGTTTTCAGCCTTTGGTCGATAAGAGCAGCGCGGCCGCCGGCGTTGAGCCGTACCGGACAATCCTGCGGCTGGGCGTAGAGTCCAGGAAGCTCGTCACGGAGGAAATGGCTGCGCAGGCCGCCAGGGAGGCCGCTCTCTCCGGGCCGGAAGGACAGGTTCGGACGAAGAAAGCGGACTACAAGTGGCTTCACAGAGAAGCCTGCGAATCGTTGGAAGATCTTCTGGCCGAATTAAAAGTGGTCTCCCCGAAAACAGGTTATGAGCCCGTGATGACGCTCGCGCGCACTCGTTCCGCGGACCACCATCTGAGAATCGCGCCGGTGCGGGTCGGAAGCGGATACTGCGTCGGCCATGTGGAGGTGCCCGCAGGCCGGGAAACGGAGATCTACGAGATGTTCAAAGGCGAGGTCAGGCTCTGGATGGCCGACAGGGACATCGAGAAACCGGCGACACTTGAGGAAGGCACGCTCTGGCTCAAGTACGATGACGATATGCTGCTTCTGACGGGACTCAGGGACGCTGTGGAAATCCTCGGGTGCGGCGGCAGCATCTACATGCCCGAGTGCAATGAGTCGTTCGCCAACCTGGTTCGGACCATCATCGGCGATTGCGATGATAGCGACGCGGAAATCGGCGTTGCCATCAGTCCAGTCTCCCCCTTCAACGAAGAGGATGTCGGGAGGATCAAATTGGGCGGAAAACTCCTGCTAAGCCAGCCCAATGCGATCTCACAGTCTGCGGTAGAACACGCGCGGAAACGCGGTTTGCAGATCTGGCGCCTGGATCTCGGGGAAGCTCTGCTGGCTGAAGTCGCGCGACTGTTTCAGAGCGCGAAGCGCCTTCAAGGGCACGCGGGACGGGTCGAAGTCTCGGGTCTCGGAGTCGTCGCGGGCGGCGTGGTAGGAGAAGGGGGCGACTACATCGTGAACAGCGTGATGACACCGACGACGATCATCGGAAAGGCTGACGGCCGTGGCGGCGTCCTTCCTCTTTCCGCGGCAGACGACGAAGCAAAGAGTCTGATTATCGACTGGATTCTGAACAGCATGGGAAGTTCCCGATGATTCGCATTGGCGACAAGGAAATAGGCTGCGGCGCTCCGCCGTTCGTTATTGCCGAACTCTCCGGCAATCACAACCAGTCGCTCGATCGCGCGCTCGCGATCGTTGACGCGGCCGTGGAGACGGGTGTCCACTGCGTCAAACTTCAGACCTACACGGCGGACACGATCACGCTCGATATCAAGGAGCGGGAGTTCTTCATCGGCGATCCATCGAGTCCGTGGTACGGGCAGTCGATGTATGAGCTGTATGAGAAAGCTCACACGCCGTGGGAGTGGCATGAACCCATCATGAAGCGCTGTCGCGAACACGGGCTTCTGTGCTTCAGCTCTCCTTTTGATGATACGGCGGTCGACTTTCTCGAGGAACTGAACGCTCCCGCGTATAAAATCGCTTCCCCTGAGAATGTGGATATTCCTCTGATCCGCAAAGCGGCATCCACCGGAAAACCAGTGATCATCTCCTCGGGTATGGCGAGTGAGGAGGAATTGGCGGAGGCCGTTGAAGCCGCGAAATCGGCCGGCGACGGAGGAGTGATCCTCCTGAAATGCACAA
Organism: Verrucomicrobiota bacterium; assembly: GCA_018814445.1. Lineage (GTDB taxonomy): Bacteria > Verrucomicrobiota > Kiritimatiellia > JAHIZV01 > JAHIZV01 > JAHIZV01. The sequence goes on from JAHIZV010000239.1 coordinate 9,632, forward strand.
CCGACTATCCAGCGGATGCCTCCGACGCCAATCTGATGACGATTCCGAACATGCGGGAACGATTCGGAGTCGACGTAGGGTTATCAGACCACACACTTGGAATAGGCGTCGCCGTGGCATCGGTTGCTCTCGGCTCAGTGCTCATTGAGAAACACTTCACGCTCGCGCGCAGTGACGGGGGTGTCGATGCGGCATTCTCTCTCGAACCTGCCGAGATGAAGAGTCTTGTTGAAGAATCGCTGAGAGCCTGGAATGCACTTGGACATGCGACCTACGGTCCCAGTAAAGCGGAGGAGAAGAATCTTGTAGGCCGACGCTCGCTCTATATCACTCAGGACATCCGCGCAGGCGAGGAGTTGACCGCCGATAATGTTCGCAGTATCCGCCCTGGCCTTGGACTGCCTCCGAAGCATCTTGATGAAGTGCTTGGCCGGAAAGTGAAGAAGGATGTGGCGAGGGGAACTCCTCTCCACTGGAGCCTGCTCGAGTAGCTCGCCGCATCCAACCGCAAGACTCAGGACATGACTTCATCGCAAGAAAGCCGGCTCACCGTTCTTATGCTGTGGAGCTATGCCCAGGCGCCCGAAGGGGAGAATGAGAAGTGCATCTTCTGTCCACTGGGGCCGGAGGCCGCAACGGCGGTCTCTCAGCACGTTCCCGCTGAGCGGATAGTGCATCCCTATGATCTGGTGAGTCCGGAGGATCGGGCCCGGTTTGATAGGCTGGCTGAAGAAGAGACTTCTCGGTTTACCGACTTGATGGGGGAAGGCGGATATCCGATGCTCGAGTGGTTCGGTGCGGGAATCCTCAATGAGATGCTCAGCATATTCTATTTCTCCCGTTTCTGGTCTGCCCTGCTGAAGCAGTTGGACGAGAGATTCGGATCGCCCGACTACAGAGTTCATGCCCCGGCGGATTTCGACGCACTTCCTGGTGGTGTCCGGATGGCTGTCAGATCGTTGGACAAAAAAGTGCTGGAAAGAAAAGGGAAGAGAGAGAGGAAGGCATTGAGCTTTGCGGATAGGCTTCTTGCCGTTGCCGGAAGCGCAGTCAACCGATGGCCGCAGTTCTTCATTTCCGTCACCGGGGACAACCTGAATCAGATGAAGCCGGTCAGGAACCTGGTTTGCGGACTTCAGAGTTTCGACAGCATACATCAGCGTCATCTTGTAACACGAATGCGTGAAGCCGGAATTGCCAATCTCGGCTGGTTGGTGACGTCCCGTCTCCACACAGTGCTGACGAAGGACGAGGAGCGGGCCTTTGATGATGCTGATTCGGGGGTGAGTTCTCAGGCTATAGACACGGAGTCGATGTCGTATTGGAAGGCGGATGTCTTTGAGGCGTCCTCGCGCCGGCACGTCCTGAGCCGAATCGAGAAGTCCCTGCGCAGTATCATGTGTCCGCGCGAAGCAGGAAGCCTCGTTTCGAGCCTGGCAGCGATGATCGAACCCATAGGACGGAAGGTCATGCTCCGCTACAGGGTCGTTGACGAGGCGCTGGTTCGCTACAACCCGCAAGTCGTCATGGGAAGTTCTTTCATGGGAGATTCGCCGCTCGTCTGGGCGTGGTGTAAGAGACACAAGGTCACCTACATACGGATGGCCCACGGTGTGGAATTCACATTTGAAGCGCCAAACCTGTGGCGCGGTGACGTGATCTGCGTGATGGGCGAAGACGGGCGGCAGGAACTGTCGAAATTGAAAGAGCTTTCGTCATCGCGCATAGAAGTGGTCGGCGGGGGGCATATCGCGCACCAGGCTCTGCAGGCGGTGAAAGAGGGCAAACGCGTTCCCGAGGCGTCCAATCCCTGGAATGCCCTGTTTCTCTATTCAAGCTCCCGTTACGACGGATATCCTGACACATCGACGGAAATAGAGACCGATTTTGAAGTTCTGGCCAGGACGATCCATGAACAAGGCGGTGAACTGCGCGTTCGCTGTCACCCGCGACTGCCGAAGCAGATGATAGAGAATGTCTGCATGAGAATCAGCGACAAGGGTTTCGCGATAAATATCTGTGATTCTGAGCAATCGCTTTTCGCGCAGTTAAGCGAAGCCCGAATCGCATTGATTCGAATCTGGAGTGGAGCGGCAATCCAGGCGCTGTATGCAGAGGTCCCCTTAATCGGCTGGCTTCCCAGAATCGGAGTTGAATCCTCTTCGCGGCTGATTCGGAAACTTCCGGAATGTGCCGAGAACGGGGGATCCTTTGCCCGAATCCTGAGTAGCGCAGTGAAAAATGAAGCATACAGAAAGCAACTCCTGCAGGACCAAGAGACGCTACTGGGAAATCAGATTGCGGGTCCGTTTAACGAGCCATTTGAAGGCGTTGTCCGCACGTTGGCAAAGACATGTTCAGCGGTTTCATCTGCGTGCTGACATTGAGAAAATCCAATGCAGTTTGACTCACTATTCTTCTTCGCTACGTTGTCCATTCTGGCCGGGCTCTATTACCCCCTGCCTGACAAGCGGACGACGTGGGCCAAGTCGCTTCTGCTTGGGTACAGCTACTTCTTCTACGGAATGTGGAATCCGGCTTTTCTGCTGTTGCTGCTGTTCTCGAGCGGCGTTGGCTATGTCACGGCCTGTTGTATCGGGAAGTATCCCGACCGGAAACGCGTGGCGATTGTGGTGTGCCTTGTAGCAAACCTTGGCGTGCTCGGATTCTTCAAATACTGGAACTTCCTCGTTCGGGCAGCAGGTGTACCTCTTCAATTCCTGGGAATAGACTCAGACCCGGCCCTGTTGAACATCATGCTTCCTGTTGGAATCTCTTTTTTCACGTTTCAAACGCTGAGCTATGCAGTTGACGTATACCGGGGCGAACTGAAACCGGTGTCCTCGTTTCTGGATGTTGCGCTGTATGTAGCGTTCTTTCCCCAGTTGGTCGCGGGGCCCATCGTGAGGGCAAAACACTTCCTGCCTCAACTAAGAGAAAGGCCGGATCTTTCGTATCGAAAAATCGGCGACGGGCTGTTCTGGATTATCACGGGACTCTTTCTTAAGTCGGTGATCGCGGACAATGTCGGCCCACGTGTAGACTTCCTCTTCGTCAAGTGGTATGACCTGTCGCTGATTGACACATGGTGTTCCGCGGGTCTATTCGGAGTGCAGATTTACTGCGACTTTGCGGGTTACTCGCTGATTGCCATTGGATTGGCGAAAATCCTGGGCTTCTCGATACCAACCAACTTCAACGCGCCGTACGCGGCACGCGGCTTCTCCGATTTCTGGGGCCGGTGGCACATCTCGTTGTCCACCTGGCTGCGAGACTATCTGTATATTCCGCTTGGCGGAAACCGCCGGGGGACAAAGCGGACATTCATCAACCTGATGCTGACGATGCTCCTTGGCGGGTTGTGGCACGGAGCCAGCATCATGTTTGTCATCTGGGGGGGCGCACACGGTCTGTTCCTCTGTACGGAGAGGTGGATCCGCTGTAAACTGTCTGGGATTCCTCGGCCTCTCCCGGGCAGAAGATACCTGGGCCCCGTGGCTGTCATGCTTACCTTCCTGACAGTGACCGCATCATGGATACCTTTCAGGGCCCAGTCACCTTTGCAGTGCGTGCTTATGATGAAGAATCTCGTTGCCGGGGCATGGTCGTTTAACCTTGCGGGCTATTGGGACGTCGTGGTGGTCGGGTTGATGCTGCTGTTCCATCTGGCTTCGAGATACACTGATTTGCGCGTGCGGGCAAAGGAATCGCGCATCCTCCGGGCCCTGACCATCACGGCTTGTATTGTGGGCGTCTACTTCTTCAGCGGAAGAAGCAGCGAGTTCATCTACTTCCAGTTTTAACGCGTGTTATGAAATCTTTATCGTGGGCTCTGATACTCTCGGCACTGATTATAGGCGGTGTCGAGCTTGCCTACCGTTCGACCGGCGGTTATCCCTCGATCCAGCCGGGATGGACTGCGACCGAGTTGGCATGGATGGTGGATCGGCCGACAAGTACGAATACGATCTACGTGGTCGGCGACAGCAGGATAGGCTGGGGCTTCTCTCCAGAAGATTTCGACGATGAACTCAAGAGAATCGATCCAGAGCATAGACACTGGAGGTCGGTCAATGCCGGATTTGCCGCCAGCGGATTGACGCCCTTGGTCAGGTTTGTTGTCGACAGGAAATCGGAAGTGCCGGGGATCCTGGTCGTTGGTTACTCTCCTGCGGCCGTATACCATTTCAAGACTGCACCAGAGAGCCGAAGCGCTCCTACCAGGCAGGAGTTTATTGACGAGAAACTGGGCATGTTCGTCGCGAAGTACCTCTATACCTTTTCCTGGGGTTGGCGGCACCTGTGCCGGCATTTCACAGAATCTGCGGGAGGTCCGGAGAAGCAGATCGCGAAGTGGTACAACCGGATCGAGTACAGGGGCGGGTTTACCAGCGCGAGTCTGCAATGGACCGATGGGCGACCAGTCAATGTCTCGCTGTATCAATTGACATACTACGAACGAATACTTGATGAGATTATCGAGAATCTTCCTGCCGCTGAGTCGGCAAGGGATCGCCTGGTTGAGGTACTCAAAGATGCGCAGGAAAAAGGTTGGCAGGTTATCCTCCTGCGCTATCCGGTCCATGAGAAGATGCGAGCCATAGAATCGCGGCTTTCGAAAAGTCTCACTATGGAACGTATCGCGTCAGAGGTCGGATGCTCGGCACTGGACTACGTGAGTACTCCCCGTATAGAGCTTACATCAGCGGATACGTCACACCTTAGTTCGTGGAGCGCAAGAGTCGTGTCTCGACAGATTGCAGACGACATTCTTCCGTATCTGTCGCCGACAAGAGACTAGAGGAGAAATATCTTATGAAGAAAACTCGAATACTCACGATGATGTTGATGGTGGGTCTGGTTGCGGCTTCGTCCATCTCCGCCCAGGCAGACGTCAACGAAGGTATTCTGGCATACTACTCGTTCGACGGAATATCATTAGGGGCTGACTCTTCCGCCAACAATGTAGATGCGCAAAACAGCGGCTGCAGTCCGGCTCAGGGAGTGATCGGCCGTGCCGCGCAGTTCTCAGGAAAGAGTTCGCTGACGGTGGATGCATTTCGCAATTACCGGTGGGGGAACGACTTCTCCGTTAGCTTCTGGTTCAAGCGGACGGGAGGATGGGGGCGCTATATGGGTGTTATCAATAATGGTCAGCACCCGGACTGTACCTGGGAGTTCCGGCTTGGCAGAGAGAAGGCGGGTGGCGCGCTGTACTGCGGCGTGGGTTCGTACACCGATCCTTCGCTCAGCGATTTCCGAAACATGTTGGCGCCGCCCGAGCAGTGGAATCACGTTGCCATGAGCTACGATGGGACGAACCTGACTGTTTTTCTGAACGGAGCAAAACAGGAGGGCCGGAAGAAAGACGAGGGTCCTATCATATCCACGTCTTCACCGCTCATCATGGGTCTTGGAAGAAAAGGTTTTGGCGAGGACTTCGATGGACTCCTGGACGAAGTGAGGCTCTACGGGCGTACGTTGAACGAGGAGGAGATGCAGGAACTCTACGCGATGGGTTCAAAGGGCATCGCCGTCGCGGCGACGGGCGGGAGGGCGATCGCGCCGACTTCTATCGACAATGAGCCGGTCATGGCGCCAAGGGCATCCGTTCCGGCGGTCCCAATTCTGGCCTCCTCGCCGGACATACCGAATGTTGAAGAGCCCGTGACACCGGCACCCGCTCAAGTGATAACGCAGCCTCTCGCGCCGAAGGCTGCGCCTGGCCCGCTAACGGAAACGGGTTCGTCTCCGGATTCTTTCTCCGACCCTTGCTGTGACCTGTTGAACCGGTGGATCAGCCTCTGGCACAGCGGACGAAAGCAGGACGTGATCAACGAATTGAACCGGCACAAACCGTGAGTTATGAACAAGGAGAGACCTCGTCGCCGCGCGTCGGGGTAGTTGTTGTCAATTACAACGGGCTGGCGCATCTGGAGGGCTGTCTCCAGGCCTTGGAGCGGCAGTCGTACGGGAACTTGACAGTGTATCTCGTCGATAATGCCTCAACTGATGCTTCCACGGATGAGGCGGAGCAGCGCCACTCTGGAATCGTCGTGATACGTTCGCCGGAAAACCGAGGGTGGTCAGGAGGGAACAACCTCGGCATACAGCGGGCGCGCAAGGATGGGGCGGACTACATCTGGCTGTTGAACGCGGACATCGATCTGGAACCGGACTGCGTCGAACAGCTTGTTGAAGCCGCTGCCGACTCTGACGCAGGGATCCTGGGGCCGGTAATATACGACTACTCGGAAAGAGAGCGGCGGGTCACATTCGCGAACAAGGTCGACTGGGTAGGATGCAACGTAGCGGATATCAAGAGCCGGGAGGAATTCAATTCCGCTCCGCCGGAGGAGAAGACTATCTCCGGCTGCGCGATGTTCGTCCGCAGCAGTGTGTTTGAAGAAGTCGGAATGATTGACGAGCGATATTTCATGTATCTTGAAGATGTCGACTTCTGTATCCGCGCCGTGCGCAAGGGATACGGGTGTGCCGTTGCGGAGAAGGCCCGTCTGTACCATAAGATGGGAGGTTCACTGGACAACCGCAATGGATTGAGTCCGTTCAAGGTCTATCATGGTTTGAGGAGTACGCTGCTCTTCTGGAGGAAGCATCTTAGTCGGCGAGAGTTTCACCGGACATTTTGTGCGGGGCATCTGGGCAAGTGGCTGAGCCGGGTCGAGGAAAGGGACGCGGGAGAGGCGGAGAGAGTGCGCGCGAACGCTGTTATGGACGCGCTGTGGTATTTTCTTCGGGGATATGACCGCAGTGAATGGATTTACAGCCCGTCCTGGTTCCGACGATTTGTTTCGTGGAAGCCGTGGCTGATAGACCGCATCATGTCGCTATGAACGATTCGTACTCCATTGTTTTCGTGCAAGGGGCGGGGCTCACGCTCGGGGGGACCAATGTGTGGGCTCTGGAGCTTGCCCAGAGGCTGACTCAGGCGGGTCGACGGGTCGGCTTTATCGAGCATGAGCCCGATGCGGGGCCCCTACTGCTGGACGGTGCTGTTCCTCCGGACGTGAACCGGACGCAGTGCAATCTGGCGGCATCGGGATGGCCTTCCTTCCGAAAGTTACGGGAGAGCATTTCGGCATACGAGGAATGTCTCCCGTGTATCTTCGTCCCGGCTGACAGCGTGTCCGCATTTGCCATGTGCGCTCTCATCGCCCGTCAGAAGACAGAAAGCATGAGAGTCCTGGTTGTTGGACACGCCGAAAGCGACCTGTACTATTCGTTCATGAATTACTACGAACGAATGACGCATAAGTTCGTTGCGGTTAACAGCACGATGGTCGGTTGTCTTGAAGAACAGATGCCGGACCGCACTGACGATATCGTTTTGCGCCCGTGTCCCGTCGATGTCCCGGGAACACTGAACCGAACCTATTCGGAGGTCAGGAATCCTCTTCGCATCGTGTGTGCGGGACGGGTCTCCAACTATGACAAAGGTTCCGGCAAGCTGATGCCGATTGCGGCGCGGCTTACGGAGCTTGGAGTTGATTTCGAGCTGAGCATTTACGGTTCAGGTCCATACGATGCTTGTTTACGCCGCGATTTCGAGGCCGCTGATGAGGAAGTGAAGCGGCGTGTGAGGATTCTCGGCCAAGTGGAGCCCGCCGCGATGCCGGGCATATGGTCGTCGGCCGACATCGTTCTGGCGCCTTCAAATTTCGAGAGCACAGGTCTGTCGATGCTGGAAGGCATGGCTCGAGGTTGCGTACCTGTTGTGACGGATTGCAACGGCCCTCGCGATATCATTCGCGGCGGGTATAATGGATGGATCAGAGAGAAGGACGATATCAACGGCATTGCGGAGAACATTGCGAAGCTGGCGCGCGACCGGTCCCTGCTTGCGAGGATGGGCGCCGAGGCGCATGCGACGGCGCGGGATAAGTACAGCTATGCAACTTATGTGCCGTGGTTCACTGAGATGTGTAACGATCTGTGGGGCCGGGCTCCGATGCTCTGGCCTGTAGACCGGAAGCCGCTGATGCCGGAGCCGGGAAGGCGATCTCTGCCTCGTAGGGCGCTCTCGAAAGCGGTTCGGATGATTGGAATAGGAACATGAAAGTCAACGTGACACTTCTTTCCCAGATCATCGAGCCTCTCCTTCCCGTTGAGCCTAGTCTGGCCCCGGAAAGCCGCAAGGAGGTCGCGGAGTCAGTCGTGCTGTTTGTCTCGCAGCAGATTCTGGGCATGCCGGCGTATCTGCGGGTTCCCTATCTCCTCTTCATGAAGATTTTCAACTGGCTGTCGCTTCGGCCATACGGTCGACTGTTTGCGAATCTGGATCCGGTTAAGCAGAAAGACTACGTGTCCGCCTGGATCCATAGTTCGCTGGGGCCGAAGAAGGACTTCATCAAACTGATTCGGAGTTGTGCGCTGCTCAGGTTCTATGATCATCCGAAGGTGAGAGACGCTCTTGAAGGGGTGCAGGGGAAATAGGACCTACAGAGCCCTTGTGACCTACAACATGGAAACGACAAAGACACAGATTTTAGTCATCGGCTCCGGCGCTGGAGGCGCTGTGACGGCGGCCACGCTTGCCGAGGCCGGGCGCCAGGTCACGGTCATCGAGGAAGGGCCGTCGGCGCGTGACTTTGCTCTCGATACGAACACGCCTGAGGCGATGCGTCTGCTCTATCGGAACGGAGGGCTCTGCCCGATTCTCGGCCAACCTACATCGGCATTTATCGAAGGATGTTGTGTCGGAGGAAGCACGGAGATCAACAGTGCCTTCTGGCATCGCACGCCCCCCGACGTGCTCGATGACTGGCGAAGGCGTTTTCAGATAGAGGGCCTCTCGGCAGAAAGCATGGAACCTGTTTTTCAGGAGCTGGAGCAGAATCTAGGGGTGCGAAAAGGTGATTCTGAGAATCTGCCTCTCAGTTCGACAGTGTTTGCCGACGCCGCGAAGCGGCTGGAATGGAAAGTGGTTGAGGTGCCGCGTGCCCAGTCCGCCGATCTTACGGGGAGTGCGTACTCGGCCGGAGCAAAGAACTCGATGTCCCGCACGTACCTTCCCCGTGCTGAGGAAGCGGGAGCAGTAATTCTCTCAGGAAGAAAGGCTGTGCGTCTTGAGCGATCCGCGGGCAAAGTGACTGCCGTTACTGTTGAACGATCCGGGGCGGACGCGAAAGGTACTGAAAGGTTTGAAGCTGAATATGTGTTCGTGTGCTGCGGTGCAGTGCAGACGCCTGTTCTCCTTCGTCCCAGCGGCTTTAGGGGCAACGTGGGCGAGAATCTGCAGTTTCACCCGATGGTGAAAGTCGCTGCACAGTTCAAGGATGCTATGGACGGTCACGACTCCACACTGCCCGTTTATCAGGTTAAGGAGTTCGCTCCGGAGATTACCCTCGGCGGCGCTGTCTTCACTCCTGGTTTTCTGGCGCTCACGCTCTCGGACAACTGGCTGCAGAATGAAGTGGCGATGAAAGACTGGCGGCACATGGCCCTCTACTACGCGACATCGTGCGGCAAGGGGAAGGGCACGGTGCGGCGTATGCCCGTGACAGGCGAAGCCCTGGCCCGATACCGGTTCTCCGAGGCCGACCGTGATTTGCTCAACAAGGGCTTTGTGAAGCTGTGCGAATTGCTGTTTGAAGCCGGGGCGACCCGGATCTTCCCCGGCTTCCGCGAGCCTGCCCTCGTCAGCAGTCGCGAGGACGCCCTGCGCTATCTTGAGCATCCTATCCCCGTGAAAGACATGAGTATCAGCGTGCTCCACATTTTCGGTTCATGTTCAATGGGGGAAGACCGCGAACGCTGTGCCGTGGATTCTTTCGGCAAGGTGTTCGGGGCGGATAATCTCTACGTTTCCGATGCAAGCATCATTCCCGATGCGCCCGGTGTGAATACGCAGGGCACGGTGATGGCGTTTGCCTTGAGGAATGCGCGGAGGTTTATTGAGTCTGTAAAATAGGATCAGTCAGATCCGACTGATCTGTCACATCGGATTGATCAAGGAGAAAGAAATGGGCTTAAAACTAATCACAGGCGCCCCCGGCTGGCTGGGCACAAGACTGACCCGTATCCTCGTCGAAGGCCACCCAGACCTTCCGGATCTGGTGGACAAAGAGGCGATCAGCGAGATCCGTTGTCTCACGCTATCCGGTGCGGACACCTCCGTGCTCACCGGCATGAGCGGTAAAGTGAAGGCGGTCGAGGGTGACATCCGCGATGACGCCGCAGTGAAGGCTTTTTGTGCGGGCGCTGAAGGATCGACCATCTTTCACTGTGCGGGCGTGATTCATCCGACGCAGGGAGTGAAGCAGTTCTACGAGGTGAATACCGAAGGAACGAAGCGTCTCCTGAGGTGTGCAGAGGAAACCGGAGTGAAGCGCGTGGTTGTTGTCTCATCCAATTCGCCGATCGGCACAAATCCGTCGCGAGACCATCGATTTGACGAAACGTCTCCCTACAATCCCTACATGAACTACGGCCGTTCCAAAGTTCTCATGGAGAAGGCCGTAGCCGACTGTCAGGCTCGCGGGAAACTCGAGACGGTTATCATCCGGCCTCCCTGGTTCTACGGGCCGGATCAGCCTCCGCGCCAGACTCTTTTCTTCACCATGATCAAAGAAGGGAAGGGCCCCGTCGTCGGTGACGGCGGCAACATGCGCTCGATGGCGTACGTGGACAACATCTGCCAGGGATTGGTGCTCTGCGAGAAGGCGTCCGTCGCAAATGGTCAGACCTATTGGATCGCGGACGAAGAACCGTACAGTATGAATACAGTCATCGACACGATCGAGCGACTGCTTGAAACGGAATTCGGCATGACGGTCGCGCACAAGCGGATGAGACTTCCTCACGTTGCGGGGCAGGTGGCTCAGTTGGTTGACTGGGCGCTGCAGAGGGCCGGTCTCTACCAGCAGAAGATTCATGTCCTATCTGAGATGAATAAGACCATCGCCTGTTCCGTGGAGAAAGCTAAGCGTGATCTGGGCTATAAGCCGACCGTAGCACTCGAAGAAGGGATGCGTCGCTCTATTCGGTGGTGCCTCGATAACGGGCAGAGTATCTAAACAGAGGTCGGTACCGCGGTTTTTTTGTCAGTGACCCATGAAAATCTGTCTGGTATCGCATTCCAGCGAAGTTGGGGCCGGTGCGGAGCGCTCGCTTCTCACCACGGTCGAGGGGTTGCGTGAGCGCGGTGCCGAGTGTCTGGTTGTTGTTCCTGAGGACGGGCCTTTGTCCCGGGAATTTCGAACTCTGAACGTCCAGGTTGCAGTTCTGCCTTATGTCACCTGGCTGGGTCCGTGGTATCCCCGCGCCACAAGAGTGAAGAGGTTGGGCCGGAATCTCCATGCGGCATGGCAGCTGGCCGGAATCGTCAGGAGCAGAGGTTTCGATCTCGTTTACACCAACACGATGGTCATGAACGTCGGAGCTATTGCTGCTCTGTTCGCCCGGCGTCCCCATATCTGGCACATTCGTGAGTTCGGTTGGGAAGACCATGGAGTCCTGTACGAACTGGGTGAGAAGCTCTCGCTCAGGATTGCCGACATGCTGACTAAGGTATTCGTGACCAATTCACAGGCTGTTGCAGATAAGTACGCGCGGTTCATCCCGCCGACTAAGCTGCGAACCGTGTACCAGGGGGTAGAAGTGCTGAGCGCTCCGCTGCCCGCGGGCTATGAGCGAAACAAGGCGTACCGTTGTGTTCTGGTCGGCGCTCTTCACGAAGGAAAGAAACAGGAAGACGCAGTCCGGGCAGTGGCCTCTCTGCGTGAAGCAGGAATGGAGATCGAGTTGCTGCTTGTCGGGGGTGGCAGGCACTCGCCGTACGTCAACCTGCTGGAAGGATTGGTCGATGAACTCCGTCTGAAAGACTGCGTCCGGTTTACCGGTGCCGTCGGGAATTCCTTTCCCTTCATGGAATCCGCGGACGTGGTGCTGGTATGTTCTCGCTGCGAAGCTTTCGGGCGTGTAACGATTGAGGGGATGCTGGCGGGCAAGCCGGTTATCGCGACCAGCAGTGGGGGGACACCGGAGCTTATCGAGGATAATGTGACGGGCCTGCTCTACGAACCGGGCAATGACGATGAGCTTGCGGCAAAGATCGAGTGGCTTCATGATCATGCTTCTGAAGCGAGTAATATAGGAGCCCGTGCAAAGTCGTGGGCGACGGACAGGTTCACAACAAAACAGTACAGGGATGAGATATTTGATATCCTGAGCGCGGCTGGTGCTTGAGGGGGGTCAGATTTCTATGGAGAAAAACAAGAA
>JAHIZV010000015.1 GCA_018814445.1 Verrucomicrobiota bacterium
CCGATCTATTCCCCGGATCCCAATCGTCCCAGTTCACAAGGAAGATCGTGTTGGTCGGTTGCTTTGTAATGAACTCGAAATCGATCTCGTCCTGCAGATTGGTGTACACCTCAAAAACGAAGAAGGACGCGACCAGGCCCGGGGTGTTATCGCGGACGCGAAGGCGCGCTTCACATTCGATTCCTCCCCCACGCGGAAACACTACCTTCGAGAGAATTTCAGTTCCACGGAAATGGGTTCCGGCATGATCAGGATTGAACGTATCAAGCGTGAGTGTCGCGTAGTCGACATCGCCCTCAGAACTGAACGCGGGCTCGCCGCCGAGATGCGTCCGGTTCCCGAGCTCCCAGAACCCGACTTCCCATCGCGAGGTGCTCAGTGTCGGGCCGCTGAAATCGTCAAAAAGGACCGTCCCGCCCGCGGCTCGATGCGCGAACAGCATACAGGCGGCAAGAAGCCGGAGTGTGCAATAGTGATTCAATGTCTCCACTTTCGTCGTTCGTCCCCCAGGGGACAGATACAGTAACCCTATTGGCAAGAATGGTGAAGAGCAGGCCGGGGTATTCACGAATCGCTGATGAGTGTGTACCTTTTCCTTCGGAGTGAAGCGGGTTCTCATTTTCTGTTTTTGTATCGGCGCATTGGTTCTGGTCTCTGTTCGCGCGGCGGCCGCTCCCCCGCTGGACGAGAGCATTGTCCTGAACGCGCCGGCGACCTATCCGCACGGTTTGACCACGGACGGCTCGCATCTCTGGCACACGGACTACAGCGCGAAGATTCTCTACGAACTCGACTCTTCTTCGGGAACAATCGTCACACAGTTTACCATGGCGACGTCCTCACCGCGCGGCCTCACATGGGACGGAACCAACCTGTGGATGGCCACGGCTTCCTGGCTCTATCAGATCGATCCGTCGGACGGACACACCGTCCAGTCCTTCGCGGGCCCGGGATCAAACCAGCAGGGCCTGGCATATGAAAACGGAAACCTGTGGGTCGTGAACCGCAATGAGAACATCTACTGCGTAAGAGTCTCGGATCAGTCGGTGATTACGAACTTCCCGGCGCCGTCCGGAGAGCCGCGCGGCCTGACGTGGCACGACAACCGCCTCTGGAACCTCGATTCGACGCAGGACAGGATCTACCGCATCAACCCCGCCAACGGAGAGGTCGAGTCGTCGTTTCTGACGTTCAGAGCGGGTGGGCGCGGACTGACCGTCCTCAGCAACAGGTTCTGGATCGCCGACGTCGACCAGGCTCATATCGTGGGCGTAACAACGCAATCGGTGGAGAATGGAGTGCTGGCAACGCCCTATGTCCAGAGGGCGGACTACTATCACTTCGTCTCCAACAACATCGGCATCCCGCTTTTCTCCACGCACGTCTATATCGGCGTCCCTCAGGACAGACCCGAAACGGATATCCTCAGTCGCAGGTTCTTCGTCGGCGGTGCCGCACAGAGTCCGGACGCACTGTCGACGGACGAATTTGGACAGGTCATTGCGGACTTCGACCTCGGTGACGTTCCGAACGGAACCGCGGTCACAGTCAGAATGGAACACGTCGTTCACCACTGGGACTGGACCGTGCATGTGAACACCGGAAATGTTGCTGGACTCAGCACGATCGATCCGGCGATCACGAATCTCTATTGCCGCAACGAGGACAAGTACAACCTGGATGACGTTTTTATCCAGACCACTGCGGTAGCCGTCGTAAACGGAAGCACCAACGCCTACGAAATAGCCCGTCTCATTCACGACTACGTCATCAACACGATCACTTACGTCAAGGACGGCATATGGGACGACGCGAAGACCGTGCTTCAGCGGGGATCAGGAAGCTGCAGTGAGTACACGTTCTCGATGATCGCGTTGTGCAGGTCTCTCGGCGTACCGGCCCGCTTTTCCGGCGGCAGCGACTCGCGATCGCTCACTGAAGGTCGCATCGATACCCCGCACCACCGCTGGGTCGACGTCTACATTCCCGCTTATGGCTGGACTCCTTTCGACCCCACGGGCGACGACGATACGCCGCCCCGCGAGCGGGAAGTGGCCTCCCTGGAACGCGGGATCATCCTGCGCTCGGGCGGCGGCAGCAACAGCACTCTCGACTGGCGTTACACCTCCCGCTCGACGTGGATGTTCGGAACGGCACCCGGCGATACGGTCATGATCTGGTCGGACATGTCGTGGACCGATGACGGCGATTTCGACGGCGACGGCATCGCCAACGCCTTCGACTCCTTCCCCTATGACGAAGCGGCCAGTGACGATACCGACGGCGACGGACAACCCGACACATGGAATCACGGACAGGACAGTACTGACTCTTCGAGCATTCCCGCGCTCGAGGAGGATGAGGATGATGACGGCGATGGCATGACTGACGAATGGGAAGATGCTAACGGATTCGACCCGCTTGACCCTGCCGATGCCGGCGATGATTCAGACGGAGACGGAGCATCGAACTGGGAGGAATTTGCCGCGGGCACGTCACCGACAAACGAAAACGACTGCCTCTACCTTGACTGCCTCGTTCAGAACACGGACCAGGTCGTTGAATGGCCCACCGTCAACGGAAGAATCTACCGGGTCTGGATAAGCACAAACGCCCTTCTGAATCCTGAATGGACACCGACCGGATCCGCAGTCACCGCCGGCGTCGAAGGCGTCCTCGGCTGGACCAATACACTCGACGCAGAACACTCCTACTTCCGGATCGAAGTGTACCTTCCCTGACCCCCGCGTGTTTCACTTAGGCTCACGATCGTGACCCTAAATGAAACAGATGATGCGGGTTGCCAGCGGTTACGCCGGGCCTATGACGACGACGAACTCGCCTTTGATCGCCCGCCCTTCAAACTTCGCGGCGATTTCGACGGGTGTCCCTCGGACAATCTCTTCAAACTTCTTTGTCAGTTCGCGGCCAACGACAATAGTTCTTTCCGGTGCGGTTTCTTCGAGTTGAGCCAGCAGCTTGAGGAAGCGGTGCGGGGACTCGAAAAAGACAACGGGGTGAGGAAGTTCCAGCATGGCAGCCAGTTTCTTTCCGCGCGCGCCGGGTTTGACCGCAAGGAATCCTGCGAAGGTGAACTCCGCCCCGCCGAAGCCGCTCACCGACAAGGCCGTCGTGACAGAGGAAGGACCGGGCACGACGGTCACATAGCATCCGGCGTTCTGGCACGCCTCGACCACTCGCGACCCAGGATCGGAAACACAGGGCATACCGGAATCGCTGACCAATGCAATCGCCTGACCCGCGCTGATACGTTCTACGATCGAATCCAGGCGCGATGCTTCATTGAACTTGTGACAGCTTTCACAGTGGGTTCTGATCTCGAAGTGATTGAGGAGAATCCGCGTATGCCGCGTGTCTTCCGCCAGAATCAGGTCGGCATCGCGCAACGTCTCCACGCCGCGAAAGGTCATGTCGCCAAGGTTCCCGATCGGAGTGCCGACGATGTAAAGGCCTGGTTGCATGGTTAATGGTTAATGGTTAATGGTTGATGGTTCAAGAGCCGTTCACGGGTTAAACGCTGAACTTTGAACTTTGAACCGGCTCGCCGAAGGCGCATTATAATCCCGGAGGCTGATGATAATCTTTTCTTTCCGGGAGGTCAGGAAATGAATGCTCGCAGATCGGTTCGCGCGAAAACCCTCGTGCCGGTACTCGTCATCATGTGCGCTTTGAGCGCAATCCCGTGTTTCGCATTTGATATACACGTGAATCCCGGCAGTATCGACTGGACCTCCAATTTGTGGGTGGATGTCGCCATCTCCAACATCACGGTGGGTGGCGAAGTGGATCTGCATCTGTTTGCGGACATCAACGCAAATGGCGTGGTCGATGCGCCGGACATGCTTATCACAACTTTTGAACTGGAAGACGGACTGACTAATTCGCTCGGCGCCGACATCATCGCAGACGACGATGACGGCACGGCGATCGCCCGCATACACACAAGAATCTCCTACCATGGAAGCGACTATGACATATTCAGGACCATCGGTTCGTACATCTGGTACGGCGTTCTCAACGGATCGACAATCACCACTGCGACGTTCGAAGTGACACAGTCCCCGACACCCGTCTGGATCACAGGGAGCGTTCGCGACTACGTTCCGCCTTCCAATAAGGTTGCCGGAGCATACGTCGTCATGGGTTACGTCTGGGAACATTTGGGCATTCCTCCAGCCACGTGGTCCGACACGAACGGGAACTTCAGCTTGTACGTCCCATCGGGCATCGCGTCCGACCAGGTGGCCGGCGTGCGGGCCATCGGATTCGAATACGTCTCGGCGGAAAACGGGCCGAACGAAGAGCCCTTTTCCGTGTATATGTTCACGGAGCCATTACAGAACGGCGAGAACGCGCTGACGCAGCCACTGCTCGTCGCCTCTGCCGCTCCGGGCATGCTCGCCGAGATTTCCGGCACGACGTACGATGCGGACAGCAACATTCTGTCGGGCGTCTTCGTTGAACTTGAATCGTCGGAAGAAGATGGCGGCGATCTGATGTCGATCGGCGTCTCGGATCTCAACGGCGACTATTCTCTCCTCTATCCTCTCGGGGAATCGGCCGATCTCTTCTGCGGCGGCTACGCCCTGAACATGCGCGGGCTCGTCGGCATGGGACAGGAACTGAATATCTCGGGTGATCTTTCCGGCATGGATCTCTACATACCCCGGGCAAACGCGCTTGCCCGGTCTACCGTTACGGAAGGCGGCGCTCCGGTCACGGGCGCCGAGATCGACTTCGAATCGGACCTCTACGCCAACTCGTCCTATTCGGTCGAGGGCATCTACGAAGTCTGCCTGACCGTCGACACAAACTACTTCGCCCATGCCGGCAGTGAGACGCTCGCCGCGCGCGGCTATGTCAGCACGTCCGAGTTCGGCATCGCCACGCTCCCCGCAGGCTGGTATACGAACGCGCCCTTCGTTCTGGAGAAGGGCCGTGTTCTTTCAGGACATGTCTATGACGAAAACACCAACGCAGTCGGCGGCGGCTTTGTAGAAGCCATCATCTCCAACACCTGGGAGACTGTCGGCGAAGGCCGTGCGACGGCTTCAGGGCAGTACGAGATCCTGGTCGGCGCCGGAAGCTATCGATTGCGCTCGCTCGATTTCGCCGGATACGTCGATCAGGTCTACGATGGGCACCATACATGGGAGTGGAACGACGGGCCGGTATACGACCCCGTCGTCGTGACGACGGATGATGTCGGCGGTGTGGACTTCTACCTGGAAGCACTGGCTGAAATCAGCGGATCGGTCTATGGAGGCATCACACCGCTTCAAAACGCGGACGTTGCCGTCTACGCGCGCGAATGGGATCCCGGCGGATGGTGGCAACTGCAATTCATCGGGAGCGTTTTGACGGAATCGAACGGCACCTACCTGATCGGCGCGCCCGAGGGCACCAACTACGTCGTCGAATGCCGCCCGCCGGAAGGCACATTCTGGGTGGGCCAGTTCTACGACGGTATGTACCGTCAGGATGACGCCGATCCGATCGCCACATCAACGGGCGCTCCCGCGACGGATATCGATTTCGATTTGCTCGAGGGCGGCATAATAACCGGCATGGTGTTTGAGGCAGACGGCGCAACGCCCGTACCTTACGCACGCGTCGAAGCGCGGCATCCAGCCGCCGACGACTTCGCCTTCGGCAGCAGTGCAAATGACCTCGGTGAGTATAGCTTTGCAGTAACGGCCGGAACGTATTTTGTGGCGGTTTATGCCAACGGCTGGCCGGACCAGTATTATGATGGATGGTTCCGCAGTCAGTGGATGAGCGCAGACCCCGTGACTGTCGTCCTTGATCAGTACACGAACGTGACCTTCGAGATGCTGCAGTCGAGCCGTGTCGAAGGTCGCGTGATGAGCCCGACCATCTGGCTGGACGGCGTCCAGGTCGAAATCTGGCAAGGGGAAGACGACCGGCTCGGGCAGACGCTGACGGAAAGCAACGGATACTACTCCGTAGTTGTGCCTCCGGCCACCGGATGCGTGGCGTTGGCGAGGTCCGGAGCCGACTCAACCTATCTTGACCAGGTCTGGAGCAACACGAGCTGGTCCGCACCCACCTACTTCGACGTGCCCGAGACCTCCACGGTGTCGGGTATCGACTTCGTCCTCCATCCCGGCATGAGAGTGGAAGGATACGTTCTTGATGAACTCGATGTGCTCATGTCGGAAGTGGACGTCGCCCTGCTCTGGACCAATGGACACTGGGCTGCGGGCGGACGGACCGATGATTCCGGCCACTACTACATCATTTCGACCGGCGGAGTGGACTATATCGTCCGCGCCCGGGCGGAGCTTCCGCTACTCTACCCTTCGCAGTTCTATTACGGATCGCCGGTGCAGACCGGCGCGACGGTAGTCACGCCGCCGACGGGCACGGTGCTCAGCAACATCAACTTCAGCATGGCGCCCGGCTATAAGGTCGAGGGATATGTGCTGGATGCGGACGGCGTCACTCCGGCGCCCAACGGATACGTGCAGGCCCAGGACACGGAGAGCAACTTCTATGACGGCGCGGGCACCGACGGGTCCGGGTGGTACGAGTCCTCATTCTCCCGCCACCGCGCGCTCTATCTGGGAGCCTCCGCAACGGACCGCCAGGCCGAGTACCACATGGGATCTCTCGACTGGGGACACGCCTCGCAGCTTCAACCGGCAGCGTTCACCACCAGCCGCATCGACTTCGTTTTGTACAACTGGACTGATGATGCCGACGGCGACGGGATTCCCGACTACCAGGAGGATACGCGCCCTGACGGCACGTACGACTACGATGAGGATGCCACCTCGTGGACCAACCGCGATACGGATGCCGACGGCCAGGACGATTATGCCGAAAAGAACATTACGTTCACAGACCCGGAAGACGGGAACGACTACCTCAAGTGCAGCCGCGTCCAGAGACTTCCTTCAGGCGCACTTGTCGGATGGCGCTCTAATAACGGCACCTGGTACACCATCCAGCGGCGCGACGATCTTGTCGGAGGAGACTGGACCGACTGGGCCGGCGCGATGGGAACCGGGACGTATACCACCGTCTTCGATGGTTCGAATACCGCTCGCTACAACTATCGGATAAAGACACAGTAGATCGCCTTCGGCGAATGGGAGTGAGCGAGAATGGGTGATTCTGCCTTTCGCCCGCTCCTTGATTCTCATCTGCGAACTGCGACTTGTCATTGCCGACTGATTGGATATCTTGAGCAGATATGAAGCAATTTGAAGATCTGCGCGCAAGTGAGCTTTACTGTCCCCGGTGCAAAGTAGCCCGCCCGGTGAGGGAGAAGCTGCTGCTTGTCCTTCCCCATTCAGAGTTGCACGATTACCGCTGCGCCGCCTGCGGCGATTCGCTGGGCTCGCGGGAAGTGAAGGCCGCACCGATCGTGGCGCCACGACCAGGGACCGGGGGCTGAGGGCAAAGGGCTTCTCTCAAAGCGGATCAAAGAGACGATCGCTCTTCTCGCCGAACCAGCCGATCTGCATCGATTCCCGCCTGTCATCGCTCGAGTGCGTCATCTTCTCGTGGGTCACGCGGCCGTCGCACCAGACTACACTCGCGCGGCCCTTGTGCCGAAAATGGATTGAAGCGCCCGCGGGATCGATCCGTTCCGCTCCTGTCCCGGCGGGGGGCTGATGAATTCCTAGAAACGCGCACTCTATTAACGGCGCCTTCTTCCCGCTGCCGACCGGGACGGCGGCGTCGGCGAACATTATCGTCTCGTCGGGCTTGAGTATTTCCTTCGGCTTCATGGCGTTGGCCATGAGATCACCTGAGTCACCCATGAATGCCCGCGATCCGACGCCGTACACGTTGTACCCGTAGCCGCCACATCCCTTCTCCAGTCCGTCCGGAGAGAACACGCCGATGGCCGGACACGGCTGGATCCTTCCCGACTGACCCAGGTATGACGAGAGCGGACTCACCGCAGGAAGAAAAGGTCCCCGCCCTTTTGAGCGCGACCCGTGCCAGCGCCAACTGTCCTCCCCGTTGATCTCCGGCGCTGCGGGGACATACATGCCGTACTCCCCGGCATAGAGCGTGTTTGCCAGGTAGAGCTGACGCAGATTGTTCGCGCACTGCGCCTGCATCGCGGCCTCCCGGGACCGCGTGACGATGGGGTACAACAGCGCGCCCAGCACGACGACCACCACGAGGACCGCAAGAAGTTCAGACAGCGCGAAACCGGAAGAACTTCCAAACCTTGGAAGTTTTTGGAATGAAATTTCCAACCCTTGGAAGTTTTTCCGGCAGGTTTTCCAATGCTTGGAACTTTTCATCGTTCGAATTCAGACTTTGTCGCCGGTACCGAGTATAGACGACTTATATGGCCGGAGGCAATGGATTGCGTCGGTTCATACATACGCATAATATGAACGTCAGATGAAGGCGTGTATCGACATCCAATCCACGATCACTCAACGCGCGGGCGTCGGGCGTTACACGAAGTCGCTTGTCGAACAGCTCGCCGCCACACGCGGTCATGATGAACTCGAGCTGTTCTACTTCGATTTCAAGCGGAAAGGCGCGCCTTACAACGTGGACGGGGCGGAGCAGAGGGCGATCCGCTGGTGCCCCGGCCGGATCGTCCAGAAATCATGGAAAACGGTCGGCTTCCCGCCGTTCAACTGGTTCTCCGGCAGTGCGGATGTGTACCACTTCCCCAACTTCATCCGCCCTCCGCTGACGAGCGGAAGATCCGTCGTCACGATTCATGATGTGGCCTTCCTCCGATTCCCGGAGATGATCGAAGAGAAGAACCTGCGCTACCTCACCGCGCAAATACGCAAGACCGCGGCGAAAGCCGACGCGATCATCACGGTTTCTCAATTCACGGCAAACGAGGTCCGGGAGCTTCTCGATGTGGACATAGGAAGAATTACCGCCATCCACTCCGGCCTTTCAGCCAATATGACGCCGCCGTCCGCCGACCACATCCAGTTCGTTCGGCATAAGTACGGACTCGATTCGCCCTATCTGCTGACGGTCGGCACGCTGGAGCCCCGGAAGAACATCCCCTTCCTGATCGATGTCTTCGAGCGGCTCGAAGGTTTTGACGGCGAACTGGTGATCGCG
This sequence comes from Verrucomicrobiota bacterium, assembly GCA_018814445.1. Lineage (GTDB taxonomy): Bacteria > Verrucomicrobiota > Kiritimatiellia > JAHIZV01 > JAHIZV01 > JAHIZV01. The sequence continues at coordinate 9,106 of JAHIZV010000015.1, forward strand.
GGTATGTATGGATGGAAGTACGACCCGATCGTCGCCAGAATGCAGAACGCCGCAAAAGCCCGGAAGATCAGACACCTCGATTTCGTGGACGATGACGATCTGCCTTCGCTCTACGCGGGCGCGGAACTGTTCGTATTCCCCTCCACATACGAGGGCTTCGGGTTCCCTCCGCTCGAGTCGATGGCCTGCGGAACGCCGGCCGTGGCGGGAAAGGCATCGTCGCTTCCGGAGATCCTCGAGAGCGCCGCCGTCCTTATTGACGAGTTCGACGCCGACTCGTGGGCCGTTCGCATTAAGAATCTGCTCGAAAGTCCGTCGGAAATCACTACGCTGAAAGCAGAAGGCTTCGCGCACGCTCGAGGGTTTACATGGGAGGCCGCGGCGCGTAAGACTTGGGAAGTGTACAGGTCGCTGTCGCGAACCTGAGAATGGGCGAAACGGAGAATGGGAGAATGGGAGCACTGAACTTGGTATTTTGTTGGGACGATACACAGCGCGACAGCGTCATCTTCCTTTCCCCCATTCACCCACTCCCCCTTTCCCTCCGGGAGGTGACGGTCGGATGAGAATCGGCATAGACGCCAGATGGATCTTTCCGGAGATCAGCGGAATCGGCTCCTACACGTGGGAACTGATCAAGCATATTGCCATGGTCGACAACGAAAACGACTACGTGCTCTTTTTCGACAACGACGAGGTCATGGCGCGGACGCTCCGGGGCATCAATCCCGATTACACGGAACGATTCATCGCATACCGCATCTCATGTTCGCCCTTCTCTCCCGCGTCACAGATCCAGATGCCGAAGTTATTGAAACAACTCCGCATCGACGTGTTCCACTCTACCAACTACATGATTCCGCTGATGCCTTTCCCCAGAAACAGGGGCGGACGGACGCGGTGTGTCGTGACCATCCACGACTTGATCCCGCTGATCTTTCCCGATCACGCGCCGAAGTCGAAGAAGACCCGTTTCTTTCCGGTCTACAAGAAGCTGATCACTGAAGTCGGCGCGCGCGCTGACGTGATCATCACGCCGAGCGAGTCCTCCCGCAAAGATGTGATCGAGCGGCTGGGACTGCCGGAATCTGCCCACGATAAAGTAGTCGCCATCCCCGAGGGCGTGTCGAAAGATTACCAGCCCGTGACGAAGATCGAGCGGCGGGAGAAGACCATTCTCTATGTCGGACGCCTCGATCCCTACAAGAAGGTTGAGGAACTCGTAAAAGCGTTCGGACTCGTGCTGGCTGAAGTTCCGGAAGCCCGCTTGAGAATCATCGGTCCCGAAGACGTCCGCTACCCCGAGGCGCGGCAGCGAGCCCAGCGGGCGGGTATCGATAAATGGATTCAGTGGCAGGGCTACGTGGACGGGCCGGCACTGCTCGACGCCTATCAGCAGGCGAATGTGCTGGCTTTCCCTTCGAGCTACGAAGGCTTCGGACTACCGGTGCTCGAAGCCATGGCCTGCGGACTTCCGGTTGTATGCAGCAATGTCAGCTCCATACCCGAGGTCACCGGAGACGCCGCGGTGATGGTGAATCCATCCAACGTGGATGAGCTGGCCAAAGCGCTGACCCGGGTGTTGACCGATGCCGACCACGCGCGGAATCTGAGAATACGGGGTCTGGACCGCGCCGCTCATTTCACATGGGAGCGGACGGCCGAGAAAACAGTAGCCGCCTATTACCAGGCCCGTCGATGACGCAGTATCCCGACAGTTGGAAAGGGCTTCGCACCGTGCTGGCCCACGATTGGCTCACGGGTATGCGCGGCGGTGAACGGGTTCTCGAGCTTCTTTGCGACGGCTTTCCCGACGCGCCGATCTACACGCTGCTTCATAAGCAGGGATCTGTCTCGCAGACGATAACCAGCCACCCCATCACCACATCGCGGATCGAGCTTATCCCCGGAATCTACGGGAAATATCGCTACTTCCTCCCCTTCTTTCCCCGCGCGATCGAATCCTTCGCCCTGCCCGAAGCAGACCTCGTCATAAGCACGAGCCACTGCGTCGCTAAGGGAGTGCACCGGCCCAAAGGTTCGCGCCACCTTTGCTACTGTTTCACTCCCATGCGCTATGCGTGGACGTTCTACGAGGAGTACTTCGGCACGAATCCCTACAAGCGCGCCATGCTCAATCCTATGCTCTCGCGACTCCGCAAGTGGGATCATGACGCGTCCGGTCGTGTCGACCGTTTCGTGGCAATCAGCCAGCATGTCCGCAAACGTATCAATGATTTCTATGGCAGGGACGCCGATGTCGTGTACCCGCCGGTGAATACCGGGTACTACACACCATCCGGAGAAGATCCGGAAGACTTCGATCTGATCGTCTCCGCCCTCGTTCCCTATAAGAAGGTCAATCTTGCGGTCGAGGCCTATACGAAGCTTGGACGCCCGCTCAAGATCATCGGCGTCGGCACCGATACCGATGAACTCAAAGCCGCCGCAGGAACCAATATCGAATTCCTCGGATGGCTCCCGGACGAAGAAGTGCGCGAGTACTACCGCAAATGCCGACTGCTGATATTTCCCGGCGAGGAAGACTTCGGCATCGTCCCGGTTGAGGCACAGGCCTGCGGCCGCCCCGTCGTCGCCTTCAAGAAGGGCGGCCAGCTTGAAACCGTGATCGCAGGCGAGACCGGCATCTTCTTTGAAGAGCAGACGGCCGACTCCCTGATTGCCGCCGTCGAAAAGGCGACAACTCGACATTGGGATCCGGCCGTCATACGACGCCAGGCTGAAAAGTTCAGCATCCAGAACTTCATCGACGGCCTCAACCTCTCCATCAACCATTGCCTAAAAGGCGACACCGGACGAACTCATCACGGGTAGCGCCGCTTACGGCGCAGGTTTCGGTGTTCGGGTTTCGGGTGACAAGACGGATGCCGCGGACGACCCAGCCACTGTGAGTCACGTTCCGCGTGACAACGTGGTCACGTGACGGGTCCCTGCCTTCGCGGCTTTATGCGAGACCGTTATTGCTCTATCCCTAGCCTCAATGAGGAGGCGACCATGATGGAGGGTCCGCGCGAGATCACCAAGTTCCTGAACACCTTCAGCAGAGCCCTTCTCATATTGCTTTTTGCGGTCTCGCTCGGTTGTGAGCTGGACGATGACGATGACAACGATTCTCCTCCCACCGCAACGGAAGAGGCAATGGGTGTTAGCAACGAAGAAACGCCAGACATTCTGGACTTGCTTCATCCGTACTTAGGCTCATGGTACGGCAGCGCGAGTTTTAACCAAAACGAAACGAACTATATTGCTACTGTTAACACATTCAAGCTCGAGCCCGACTCTGCCCGGCGCGAAGTCGCGCTTGAGTTTCATTCGCAGCTACTCGAAAGCCTGACTGGTACACGCGTATTGGAAATTGTGACCCTTTCGGATATTGGTGTTCACATCGGTTTTGGTAACTACACTTGGGACGACCGAGCCGCAGTTCTTGGTCTGCTGGCTGGCTTTCCGACGACTATCCCGTACTCAATCAAGTTCACAAGCCATTCGACGGCAATCGTGTCTATCCCATCGGTACTCGGAACCAACACCGTGCCGCTGGTCAAGAATTGAGAAGGAGTAGGAGCCCTTTATCCTCCCGCCTAATCGTAATCGCCCCACCCATGCTCCACAGTATTGACATCCAAAATGGATGCATTATGGTTCCACTATGAGCACTATAACACTCAAGAACGTCCCGGACGATTTGCACCGCTCTCTGAAGTCTCTGGCGAAAGCCCATGGAAGAAGCCTGAACAGGGAAATCATCGCCACGCTCGAGAACTCCCTTCACGGAGCCCGGGTGGATACGGCGAGTGTCGTCAGCCACGCAAGAGCCGTGCGCGAGACAATGGGCGTGTTCATGACCCACTCCGATCTGAAAGCCTTTAAGAACGAAGGCCGCAAGTGATCGTTGTAGACGTCAATACGATCGCATACCTCTGGATTCCCGGAGATATGACTAAGTATGCTGAGAGGGCTCTCGAAATCGAACCCCAGTGGAGCGCCCCCACGCTGTGGCATTCCGAATTCCGACGTATCCTCACCGGCTATCTGAGACGAGGACAACTGGATATGCACGCCGTCACCCGCTGCCTGGAGGGCGCCGAATCGCAACTCACCGCGAATGAATACGTGGTGCCCTCCCTTTTGGTCATGAATCAGGTGCGGAAGTCTGAATGTTCTGCCTATGACTGCGAATACGTGGCTCTGGCAGACGATCTCAAGACCCAGTTGGTCACAACAGATAGGCAAATCCTGCGAGAGTTCCCCAAAACAGCCATAAGTCTGAAGGATTTCACCGAAACCTGACGTTGAGAGTTGTTTGTTGAGCGTTGAATGTTGAGAGTCCCATCTCTCCAGCACTCCATCACTCCACCACTTCATTTCTTCCGCAAAAAACAGGGTATTGACACATCCCCCCAACCTGCCTAATGTATGCCCCCTTTCCTTGGGTTGAATATTCTCCGGATATGGAATCCGGACGGTTTGAGGTGGAATAATGGAAGCTTACGCTGTCATAGAAACAGGCGGAAAGCAGTATCGGGTCGAAAAAGGCGATGTCCTTACCGTCGAGCGTCTGACCGCTGACGAGGGCAAAGAAGTCAATCTCGACCAGGTGGTTGCTCTTTCTAACGGTTCGGACCTTTCTGTCGGCACACCGACGGTTAAAGGCGCAACGGTCAAAGCCAAAGTGGTCGAGCACCTGCGCGGTTCGAAACTGGTGTCTTTCAAAAAGAAACGCCGCAAAGGTTACAAGCGGAAAATCGGGCATCGCCAGGAACTGACAAAGCTCGAAATCGTCTCGCTCGGCGCGGCCGAGAAGAAGGCCAAGGCCGCGGAGGCGAAGGACGAGGGAGGAGAGAACGATGGCGCATAAAAAGGGACAGGGAGCTTGTAAGAACGGTCGCGACAGCAACAGCAAGCGCCGCGGCGTAAAAGTTTATGGCGGACAGACCATCCGGGCCGGCGGTATTATCATTCGCCAGGCCGGCACGAAAGTTCACCCCGGTGAAAACGTCGGCAAGGGCCGCGACTTCACCCTCTTCGCCCTCAAGGACGGCGTCGTTGAGTTCGACCACGAAGGCCGCCGCGTGAATGTAAAAGTTCCGCAGACGGTGTAGCTGACAAACCGGCATTGTTTGAAGGGCGAGTCGATTGGCTCGCCTTTCTTCTTTTCGGGAAACGACGTACAGGACCAAAGGAACCTGAGGAGCCGGATCACGCACAACTTGTATCCGGTATCCGGCATCAGGTATCTTCCTCTTATGAAGACCATCACATTCAAAGACCGGGTAAAGCTTTACGTCCGGGCCGGCAACGGAGGGAACGGTATTTCTTCGTTTCGCCGGGAAAAGTTCGTGCCCAAAGGAGGGCCAGACGGCGGAGATGGCGGACACGGCGGCTCGGTCTATATGATGGCCGATAAAAACACGGATTCTCTGCTGGATCTGTACTACCGGCCCCATCAGAAAGCCCAACACGGTGAACCGGGCCGCGGCAAAAAGCAGCACGGTAAGACGGGTGCCGATCTCACCATAAAGGTGCCTTGTGGAACCATCGCATGCGACTTTGAATCGGGCGAATGGATTGGCGAGGTTATTGAAGAAGGTGACCGGCTACTGCTCGCTCAGGGCGGCAAAGGAGGACTCGGCAATTGCCATTTCACATCATCGACTCATCAGTCCCCCACCGAATTCACACCCGGCACAGAGGGAGAACAGGTGGTCCTCCGTCTCGAATTGAAACTTGTCGCCGATGTCGCCCTTGTCGGTTATCCGAACGCAGGAAAATCCACGCTGCTCTCGCGGTTGAGCCATGCGCACCCGAAAGTCGCCCCCTATCCCTTCACAACTCTCAATCCTGTTATCGGGACGATGACTTTTGAAGACTACAAGACGCTGACCGTCGCGGACATTCCGGGATTGATCAACGGGGCGCATGAGGGTGTTGGCCTCGGATACGATTTCCTGCGCCATATCGAGCGCACCAGACTTCTCGTCTTTATCGTCGACATCGCAGGTGTGGATGGACGCCATCCGGCAGAGGACTTCCGCAATATCCGCAAGGAGATCAAGCTGTATCGTGACGATCTCGCCGAACGTCCCCATATCGTGGTGGCCAACAAGATGGATCTCGATAATGCGGCGGAGGGCCTCGCGGAATTCGAAAAGGAGACAGGCATCTCTCCTCTCGCGATTTCAGCGGAGGAGAATTCAGGGGTCGAAGAACTGAAGCTCGCTCTCTATGATTTCTTCCACCGGAGAGAAGAGTGAATCGACATCGTGCAGGCATTCTCGCAGTATGCGCCGTTCTGACGGCCGGGCCGCTGTATTCCGCGCAGAATGCTTCCGGCGTTCCCGGTCTTGAGCCGTCCTTTCCCGACGCACAGCAACTTCTCCGCGAGGTCCGCGCAAGCCTCCCGAACGTGCCCCTCAGGATTCATGCCCAGCTCATATCGAAGAAACCAAACGGCAATACAGACCGCATTCTTTATGTCGATATGCAGATCGACTGGCACGGAGACAGCCCGTCCGCCACGTACGTGCTGCGCGACCGCTTCGGAAAGAGGAGCGAGGAACTCCGCATTCTCCGCACGTCCGAAGGTGAATTCCGGTACACGCTCTTTGACGATAAGCATCCCGACGGAAAACCGCTGACGGATACGTTCAGCCCTGTCGAGGGCATTGATTTCAGTTGGTCGGATTTGAGTCTGTCCTTCCTGTGGTGGGGCGGCGGAAAGACGACCGGCGCAGAGAAGAAGAAAGGCCGGTTCTGCTACGTCGTAGATGTCCCCGCACCGGCAGGAGAGAACCCGGAGTACTCCGGCGTTCGCATGTGGGTCGATCCCGAAGCCGGGGCGCTCCTCGAGGCCGAAGCCTATAACAAAAAGAACGTGCGGCTGCGCCGCCTGTTCGTGAAGAGCCTCCAGAAGGTGAACGATCAGTGGACCATCAAGAACCTGACCGTTTACAGCTACCCCTCAAGACACAAGACCACGCTCAGGGTACTTGAGTGGGAAGAGATGTAGAAGCAGGAGCGGGTGTGGGCATTTGGGGAAGAGGGGCGAACCATGCTCCATCAACCATCATCCATGGGCGGTGAAGGGTCTCCGAACGATTAATCGATCGGGATCATGATCCGCGTGACCGCGTCTGCGGCGCTGCCGGCGCCGTCGAATCGAAGAAGTTCAAAACGGTCCTCTTTCGAGTACTTGAACCCATGGCGGTACAGGTACCAGTTCCAGATGTAGCTCATCGTTTCACCGAGATCGCCGTTGGCCGGCTGGTGCTTGAAGACCAGGTAGAAGTTCTCGGGCACGTCCCAGGCGACCATGCTCTCGGGAATCTCGGCCCGGTCTGTAACGATGACACCCGCGAGATATTCCACTTTGCCGTCTTCCTTGTCCCGCGTGATACCGACATATTCAGGGAACTGCGGATGCCGGATATCGTTCACCTCGGCAGCCCGTTTACGAAATTCGGCCCAGAGCGAGTCGTAGTTATCCTCCATGCGCCACCTCTGCGTCTCGTTGACAAACCCGATGGCCTTGAAACCGTCCATGACCACGACTTGATTCGGCTCCTTGTCGCGTTCCGCATACATCGGCCGAGGAGGCGGGGGCAATTCGTCGATCCATTCATTCGGCTGAGTACCGAAAAAATACAGGAGAGCGCGCCACGCTCTTTCAGCCCACGCCGCCTCGTTGTGTTCGGCCTCCGGATTTTGAAACCAGACAAGGTTGTCGCCGAGCACGAAACCTTTCTTGCGCAGGACATCAAGCATGAGATCACAGCCGGGCTGAAGCCGCCGCTCAATGCCCTGACCTCCGTTGTCTATGTAGATACGGGCCGGCTGTTTCGGCCATTCCGACTTCTCAACGGCATCGAAATCGAGCCAGAACGCCGGCGAAAAACAGCCTGCCTTCGAGAACACATCCGGATACTCCCAAGCCAGCAGAAACGACGCTATTCCGCCCATGGAGGATCCGGCAATTGCGGTATTCTCACGGTCGGGAAGGGTTCGATACGTCTCGTCAATGAACGGTTTCAGTGTCTCCACCATGAATCGGCGGTAGAGTTTTCCTTTGTCGGTATAGCCGTACTCATCACTGCGGTCCGCGGTGCATGTCGCCCCGACCACGATGATCTCCTTCATCTTCCCATCTTCGATCAGCCTTGTCGCGGTTTCATCGATCTGCCAATCGATGTTGTGGGTCGAGGTGAACGGATCAAATATCTGCTGTCCGTCATGCATATAGAGCACGGGATAGCGCGTGTCCGACTCCGCTGAATAACCTGGCGGAAGCCACACCAGTATGTCCCGCGGAAGAATGCCTTCACCTGCGAAGTCCCGATGATACTCCACCGTTCCGGTTACACCTCCCTCAGGAAGCTGTCCGTCATGGTTCCATGCCGGCACTTCGATAACGATATTGGTGTCGCCGCTGACTGCCACTATGTGATCGGAAGGGACCTCGCCGTTCTCGTCCAGCGCCTCGAGCATCCAATGGCCCAGCGTCAGTTTGAACGCGATGGTCTCCCCCGGTTCGAAGCTGAAGGCGCCGGACCACGATCCATCCATGAGGGATTTCAAAGGAACTGCATCGGCTTCCCAGTTTCCCAGCGTCGGATTCCCTCCCGCGATGTATACCGTCGCCCCCTTGGGTACGGACGGAGAGCGCACAACAACGGTTACGTCGGCCGCGTAGACGGAAACCGCAATACAGAGCCACAAGAATATCCCGAGAAACCTGCGCATGCTATCCTCACTCCCTCGTCCTCTCCCCGGGGAGAGGACCGAGTTGAGGGGAGGTAATAACGATTACCCATCACCCTACCCCTCTCCCAAAGAGAGAGGGAACTGTATCACCTATCTGATCGTTATGGAGTTTCAGTCTTTACGCGGTATGACCGATGGCCGTTCGCCGGATCGCCTCCGGTCGTATCCGCGGTGAAGTCATCGATGAACACGTGGTTCGTAGGCGAGCCGCCGACTTCCGTCCATTCACCGTTCGCTGCATTGCCAAAAGCAGACCACGGCACGTTGTTGGACAGAACCTTGTCGGTATAGCTGATCGTGTACTTCTTGCCGGGAACCGTGCTGACGGTGATCGCGAAGTTTGTCTGCCCGGATGAATCCACGATGCTTTCAACGCGGAACAACGAGTTCGACGCATCCGGATCCGTACCCGCGTCATGCTCATGCTTATTGCTGGCTCCATCGTTGTCTTCATCGCCGTCAGCGGTCCTGGCGAGCGTTGTAAAGTTGTCCCACTCCCAACCGTCGTTCATCGCATCGCTGTCGCTGTCCAGCGGAATGGTTATGGTCGTCTGGTTCGTAACGATGCTGTTCGATTCGCCCTGCTGATCATTCCCGACGAAAACGACATCCACTGTACTGCCGGCGTAGGCAGATCCGGCCGTCCACGCGAAGTTCGTTCCGTTGAACGTTGCGCCTGTCGGCTTCGTCGGATTGGTGATAAGCACCGCGTCCAGGTCAGCGTCAGTTGCCGTCACATCGAAGTTCGTCGAAGACCCGACAGCGAGCGTGTGTGGTCCGGGAACCGTGAGCACGGGCGCTTCATTCGCGTCGACCTCCACGATCCGCAGGTACTGCACCAGTTCTCCATCGTTCGTGATGGAGTTGACCGTTCCGGCCCCTAATGAAACGTAGATGCCGTTTGTCCACAACTCACCACCCTGTTTGGGTGAACCCCAGATGTTCTTCGAGGCGTCGCTCGATGCCAGGTTCCTGATCTGGTAGTGCTTATCCATTTCCAGTCCCAGCTTGCTCCATGGCCCCTTCAGGTCGTACGTGTTCGCCGCCAGGGCATGAGCTTCCCCATGTCGGAGGATATTTGCGAAGCAGAGGACAACGTCCTTACTTGCGGGCGACGCGCCCTCCTCCTCGTATTTCGCAACGGCCAGGATCTTCGCGTCATCTCCACCGCCCGTCGTAGACAGGAAGTAGCGGTTCGGACTTCGGAGCGCCGGGCTGTTGTGGCGCGCCCAGTTGATCCGGCCATAATGCTGTGCCAGACCGGTGCTGTTCGGCGGCGGATTCGACCAGACCGTCAACTGGTTCCACTGCTTGAAGTGCGGAACATACTTCCCGAAGTTCTCTTCGTGATCTGTCCGGAATCCGTCGTAGTACCAGTAAGAGGGATCGCTGTTGTAGTTCTGGATGCCCTGCTCCTGTCCGTAGAACAACATCGGAATCCCGTCGACAGAGCCCACCGCGCCGTAGCGGGAGGCGACGAGCCAGGCGTCGTTGTCCGGGAGAACCTCGTCGTGCGACGTGAGGTTCAGCAGGACTGCACCCCCGCTGTATGCGTTCCTGCGATCCTCCAACGCGCTCTTCACGTCCCAGGAGTCGTTGATATGGGCCTGCGTGAACTGGAACACGAGATTCTCGTTCAGCACGTCGAAGTGACGGTTGGAACGGTAGCCCGGCTTTCCGCCATCCAGCGTCTCGGCCATGAATACAAAGCTCCACTTGATCGAACGCGTGCGGTTGATGATGTACTCCCACAACTGAGGAGGCAGTCCCTGTCCGAAGTCACAACGCAAACCGTCAATGCCCTTGTCGTCCTCCGCCTGGACGAAGGAGTTAGTACTTGCATGACCGGTCTTCTCCAGCCAGTACTGTGCGTAGTAGGCGAAGTACTTCCAGATATCCATCTGGTTCGTGCTCATGCCCGAGAAATCATAGACGTCATCCTCGTTAAGATAGTCGCCATTGTTATCCGGGTTGTGACGGACGAGGGCTGAGTATTTACCGAAGTAGAATTCGGTCACGTCATCCCACTTGCCGAAGTCGCCGCGATCCGGCGCTGTCGCGAAGTCGTTGTCCCACGCAGAATTGTAGTACGTCGCCTGTTCGCCGTAATCGGTGTTCTTAGCGTAGAACTGGGGACGCGTACTGCCAATGCGATCGCCCTTGTCGGATGCATATCCCAGGTCGACGCCGCCCTGCCCGAATTCGGCGTCCCATGAGGTGTGGTTGAACACTCCGTCGAGCATGACGTTGATAGTGCCGACTGAACCGCCGTAAGCGTCACACTTAGCGACGAAGTTGGTGAACTCGGACATCGCGCTTTCTTCGGTGGAACCGCTGCCCATGTAGTGCGAGACCTCGAAGTAATCACGGGTTGCGTAAGGACTGCCCGGAGTGTAACCCTCACCCCGCTCGATCCCGACCGGATGAATCGGCTGGAACCAGAGGCAGTTCGCCTGGATGAAGTTCAGGTAGTCGAGATTGAACGGATCGAATCCGTCAGAGTCACCGTCAGCAGCACCCAGAAGGTCAACGAAGGTACTGCGGCTCGCCTCACTGGAGTCTGTCGCTTCAACGGTAAGTGTATTGAGTTCGTACATCGTGAGCTCATGCACCTTCTCAGGCGAAACGACCACAGCATGATCCCGCCGCCCGTCACTTGAGTACCACTGGTAGGTGTTGGCCGGTTGATTGTTGGTCGTCCAGCGAGCCGTGAGTCGATAAGCTCCGCACTTCGTGACGAGCCCGGTCCAGACGTATACGCCGCCGCCCTGATGTGCCATCGGCCACGCCGTGTAGTACGCGCCGGTGTCGTTTGTCGTAATGTAGTTCCCGCTCGGAGGCTTAATGCCGTCTTCATAGCCGTCAGCACTGATATTCGCGTTCACGTAATCGACGGTTGCATAATCTCGCCGGCCAAGATTCGAGAAGATCTCAACGGTCTCTACATTCTCAGCGCCGGGCGTGAAGACCACGGATACGACTGCAGTCTGGCCCGCGATCTCATCGATGAAGTACTTTGATGTCGTGTAGTCGGCATTGACCCCGTTGACCTTCAGATCTGGATCACCCGGCGTTACACCGAGGAAGAAGGTGAACGTAGCATCGTTAGTCCCGCTCGTGTTGTAATCCGCGAAACGTTCCGTGTAGCCGGTGTTGAGCCATGCCCCGATCTTATATTTGATTATGTTGTCGGAGGTCAGATTCGTCACCGTGCCGACCCACCACATGGCCTCTCCCAAGGTGCTGGCGTCCTGCTCGGTATGGTCGAACGTCATGGATACGGCTTTTGTCTGCGCGTTGCTCGCGCTTCCATATCCGCCGTAAGGAGTTGTAGATCCATCACTTGTGTAGTAAATGGCCGCATTGGTGACCCAGAGATCAGTGCCCCCGCCATTGGCATATCCCATCTTGGCCCAGAACTGCACATTGCTCGCGCCGTAAAGCACCCGGTTGTCATTATGATAAATCCAGGCCGCCTCGCCCGGTGTGCCGAATTCATAGTTGTCGCCGCCGTTGTTCTCCCAGCTCAACGTCAGCGCATCGACCCCGTAACCGCTGGTGGTGGCGAGGTAGTTGGAGGTAGCGGTCGATGTGAACGCGTACCACTCGTACTGCGTGTTGTCCGTCAAGTTGCTGATGATCAGCGAACCCACCGCGTTGGTCATGTTGAAAGGGATAATCGAGTACGTAGAGAATCCGTCCGTGGTCAGACGAATGTATGTTTTCTCTTCCGCTGAGGGCGTCGCCGACAAGGTGACG
>JAHIZV010000240.1 GCA_018814445.1 Verrucomicrobiota bacterium
CGCTGTAGGTGTAGTCATTCATGGTCCTCCGCATAAGAAAGCGGGTAAAGCCTTCCATTTCAGGTTGAAGAGGTTTCCAGGACGCCATAATCCTGTTGAGACTCTGAGAACCTTGTGCAGAGGAAAGTTGCAGTCCGTAGAAGAATGCATTTCTCCACCAGGCTACGTTGAGGAAGTCGCGCAGGAGATCAAGGCGAACGGCTTCCGGTACAGCGGCGTTTGTCGTGTCGAGGACCTTCCTCTTTTTCTCCTGGTAGAGAACAGATATCTCTCCTATAGAGCGAGCCAGCTGCTGTTCCGTTCTTGATGTGATCCCGCATGTCGGGCCTTGTCGATTTGCCTGCGGTGTAAACTCAGGAGGATCACCTCTCAGCGCGGATTCCCATAGCGGAGTCTCCGCCACCAGCTCAAGCAGTTGGGAGGCATGTCGATGACCGGCGCCGACACTTCCCATCTCAAGCGCTCTCAGATGACCTGCGAAATCCTGCGGAAGGAGATTGACGGAAGCCATCAGATAAACACGGGCAAGATTCTCCCGTTGGTCATCGGAAAGCATTCGCGCGAGGGTACGTAGGGTATATGCTTTCTGTATCCTGCTCAGATCTTTCATTGTTGGCGCATGACTTGTCTGGCCACGCGCAAGTGTCAGGCCGTAGTTGTCGGCGGAACCGGTCAGACGCATGAGTTCATCAGTCTTCCTTTCGATCGCCGCCTGCGTCAGTCTGCCGTGAAAAGTCTGAGGCGAGTCGGGCAGAAAGTCGGCGGCGTCCTTTGGCCGGCCAATACGATAGAGGACGTAGGCCATCGTTTCATCCTCGTTTGCTTCGCCGCGAGCCAGATCCGCATAGACCACCGCGCGTGCCGCGAAAACAGAGGGGGCCCAGCCCCCGACGCTGTAGAAGCGATAGTCATCAGACATATCAGCGTAGGTTCGAGCGATGTCCTGCATGAGTTCTTGCGACCAGCCGTTGGTTTGTCCATACAGCGTCATGGTATTGATCGCATATACGTCGGCAAAAGGCTGCCTGCTATCGCGTATATCCTGTGCTTTGGCCCAGGCGGAACCAAGGGGAGGCGAGGTCGGTCCTCTATTCTCCAGGTGGTCTAAATCGATGAGTTGAGCAACATCTCCACGCACTTCCCTGAGCCACTCGGCGGGTTCACCGAGTAGCGGGTGTCGAAAAGCCATCCGAACGGTATTTGAATAGACTGTCATGGCCGTCAGTGGTTGTGCCTGGTCCATGACTACGGACCATCCCCACACGCTGTCGCACTTTATGGGAACTGAGTCCGGCTGCAGCAGCGTTCCATCAGCGATATGCAGTCCGTAGCGGTCGCGCGCGACGACGTAGACGTATGACCTTATCAGTTCCTGCTGAAAGCAATGTAGCCCGGTGGCGGGCTCCAGAAGAATATCGCCGGCATCGATCCATTCGTCGGGGTCTATCAGGCGGGTATTGCCGGTTGCCGAGTTTTTGGCGGGCCGGACGTTGAGAAGTGCATTACCCGTTGCAGAGCCTTCCGCGTTTTGCGGATTATTGGGGTCGATCCACCAGCTCTCCCCCGACTTGAACTTGTACTCGTAGGTTCCTTCTGACAGAGAAACCGTGCATTCCCATATATCCCCGCTCCTGATCATCGGGTTGCGGGAGCCATTCCAGTCGTTGAATGTTCCAACGACGGCCATGGAATCAACCTGCGGAGCGTAGAAACGGAAAGTAACAGGAAGAGCATCTTCAGTCGCGGGACTTCCCTCGGGTCCCGGAGAAACGGCGACAACATCTGAAGAAACAGTAAGCAGTGAGTTCTCAACGCCGTTGACTTTCTTGCGTTCGTCACTGTTTGGATCGAATATCCACTCTCCATCAACAATGAACTTGTATCCGTAAGAACCTTCCGGGAGCTGCAGCGTCGTACGCCAGACGCCATTTCCCAGACGCCGCATTGGGTCCATGGCCCAACTGTTGAACTCTCCTGCCAACAGAACCGACTTCGCATTCTGGTTCTCGTATTGAACGACAACGCTGTGTTTCGAGATGGAATGGGGCGGCGGCCCATTTCCGTCGACATCAGCGTACGGCTGCTCTTCCTCGTTGACCGCAAGCAGCGAAAAGACGTCACCGCTGTCTTCCCGTTTGAAATCAGGATTGCTGAGATCACTGACCGGGATGTCGCCGTCCAGGAGAAAGCGATACTTGTAACTCCCCGACGGGAGATCCAGCAACACTCTCCAGGCTCCGAAAGCTACTTGTTCCATACGGACGCGATGTGTTTTGTCGCTCCCTGTTTTGCTATACTCAATGAAGGAAGTGTTCGCGAGATTGTCGAAAACCCGCAGTTCAACTGATGCCGCGTGAGATGCGGGCATAAAGGAAAAAGACAGAACCAGTGCAACGACAAGACAGAACATTATTCACCCTCCGAAAGTCTCGTATCAGATCCTTGGTCCGCAGGCACGCTTTTTCAGAGAGTCAGGATAGAAGCGAAGTGAGAGGACGCGACGTTGGCTTCGTCATTCGGCCTTGATAATCAATCATTCCTCAGTGCTTCCGACGGGGCAATCTTTGCGGCTTCTATGGCCGGCCAGAGGGAGGCCAGGGCTCCCAGGATTATTGCCGTCAGGATTGGGAGGAGGAGGGAGGCCGTGCTGAATTTGGGGGCGATGGGGAAGCGTGAGCGGGCCAGCCAGAGCAGGATCGTTGTCAGCAGCACTCCTACAACTCCCGCTGCGGTGGTGATGATTCCTCCTTCCATGACAAACAGAAGCGCTACGTCTCTTTTTGTGGCGCCGAGGGATCTTCTCAGACCGATCTCTTTGATTCGGTCACGAACGTTCAGGATCATCAGGCTCGTCAGAGCCGTACACCCGAGAATGAGGCACAACGCGGCTACGCTTCCGAGCGTTAAGCGGATTGTGCGCTGGAGCTGACGGATCCGTTCGAGGAGAGTCTCGGGGGTGATCCACCCCGGTTTGATCTCGGCAAACTCAGGAGCATGAAGAATACGCTCGGTTCTTGCCACATATTCGTCGCTCCGGCCTCCGGCCGGAATGCGCACGAAGATGGTGTCGATTCTATCTTCAGAAGGCACGTTGGGCACCCAGTATGTCGGAAGAGAGCGCGGGATGAAGGCGGTTTCGGGGCCGATGGTCAGCGAAGATGCGCCGGATTCAGACTCTATGCCGCCGCTTCCCGTAGTCATGGTCCCGATCACGGTGAATGGCGCGCCGTTTAGCATGATCGTTTCTCCAACACGCCAGTCTCTTATCCTGCTCAGGCTCAACGTCAAGACGGCGTAGCGCTCAAGCTGCCGGCTGTCGCGCTCGTCAAAGAAACGACCTTCGACAATCTTCCAGTCGCGTATGTCGGGAAGAACGGGGTCACATGCGATCAGATGAAGAGGATCATCCGACTCAAGAATATCGACGTTGTACCCGGTGACACCGGCAACGCGGCAGTTGGGAAGGTTCTCTGCGATGAGTTCGAAAATCTTCTGCGTGAGCCTGCCCTTGGAAGAATCGCCGTTTGTCGCCGTAGAAGTCGTAATGGCGAAGGTGTTCGCGCCGAATTCATCAACGAGCAGATCGGCTCGCGAGCGGAGCCCGCTCAGCACGGCGATGAGAACGGTTAACGAGACAATCCCGATGAGGATGGATATGAACGAAAGCAGTATGCGGCCGGGCTGACCGCGCATGCCCTCGGCCATGTCCTCGATAACCGCTTTTGTTCCCGACGTTTTCATCTTTTGTTCGCCGTCACCCTAACTCTCTCCCAGGGGGAGGGGGACTCCTTGCGGGGCTCGGTGTCCGTGACTCCCTCTCCCTGAGGGAGAGGGTTGGGGTGAGGGGTTATTCCCGGCTTCGCGATGCATGGATTGCGCCCTCCTCAATGCTCCCTTTCCGGCAAATCAGATGACGGGTGCCGTGCTGTACGAGGCTTTCGTTGTGTGTCGCGAGCAGGATTGTTATCCCGCTGTGATTCAGGCGGCGAAAGCACTGCATGATGCTTTGAGCGGACTCAAAGTCGAGATTACCCGTCGGCTCATCCGCGAGGAGGAGGCGTGGCCGGAGGGCGATGGCGCGCGCGATGCCGACTCTCTGCATTTCGCCGCCGGAGAGGAGACGCGCTTTGCGTGTCGCGGCATAGTCCAGGCCGACTGTGCGAAGCGCTTCCCGGGATGCTTCGCGGGCCTCGGCCACCGGCACATCGACATACCTGAACCGGAAGAAGACGTTCTGTTCGGCGGTTCTGTGAGGAAGCATGTGAAAATTCTGAAACACGATGCCCACCGCCCGTTTACGAATCCCGGAGAGGTCGGTTTCCGACAAATCACTGGTCTTCATTCCGTCAAAAAGGACGGTGCCCGCTGTCGGGAGGGATAGAAGTGCCGCAAGATTCAGAAACGTGGTCTTTCCGGAGCCGGATGGCCCGGTGAGGATCACAAAGTCTCCGGGAGCGATCTCAGCATTCACGTCATGGAGAATGTGCACAGGGCCGTGCGGAGTGTCGAAACCTTTCCTCACGCCGCTCATCTGCAGGATGGAGGGCGTCCCGGTCATGGTATGACGACAAATTCTCCGGAGGTGAGCCCCTCCTTTACTTCGAAGTCCGTAAGGTTGGCCTGACCCAGTGTGAGTTCACGCTCTTCCTCGTGTCTTCCCTTGCGAACCGTGCAGTACGGCAGACCATTCTTCCATTCTATCGCGCTCCGCGGGACGAGCAGGACATGATCGTTCTCATAGACGAACACCTTCACCTTAACCGTCATGTCTGTACGAAGACGTTCATCAATGTCGTCGAGAGTGACGATGATCGGGAAGTACTTCTGTCCGCCCCACGTGCCCGGCTTGAACTCGGCGCCAAGTCCGACCTTCTCAACGTGTGCCTTGAGCTGCAGGTCGGGATAGGAGAGAGGGGTTACGATGCACTCGCGTCCTTCTTCTACTTTCGAGAGTTCCGGTTCGGGAACAAAGCACCGGACAAGCAGGTCGCTCATGTCAGGGATGTACATGAAAGGTTGACTGCGATAGACACCATCGCCAACGCGAACCTTCCTCCACTCTCCGCCGACATGCAGAGGTTTGTGCACGACGATGCCGTCGGCGGGGGCTGTGACAACGCAGCTGTCAAATTGCTCCTGGGCATAGTCGAGTTGCTGTTTAAGGGAGGCGAGACGGGCGCGGGCCTTCTCCACTTCGGCCGGATGATAGTGCTCCTTTGTCAGCTTCAGTTTCAGCTCATACGTCTCCAGTTTCTTCTCAAGCTGTTGCGTCTTCACTCGCTGTCGCTCCACCTCCTGCTCAGAGACGAGATCCTCCGCCATGAGGCTGATGCTGTCCTGAAGGTACTGCTTTTCCGCTTCGCAGGCGGCGCGTGTATCGAGCGCCTGCAGTTCCAGCTCGGACTTCTCCATCGGCAGGCGCGCTTTAGTGAGGCTGAGGAATTCCTGGTCCGCGAGCTCGTATTCCTGCTGAATCTTCACAAGGTCGCGCTCAACCTGCGAGGCATCGAACTTCACAAGAATGTCGCCTGCACTCACGTGCGCGGCATCCGGCACGAGATCAACGATGGTCGCGTGACCGCGGAACTGCGACATCACGCTCTTCTGGCTGCGAGCTTCGATCGCGCCGTCAAAGGTTGACCAGACAGCAAGTTTTCCGAAATCGACCGTCGTGCCGGGAACCGCGGTGGAAGAAGGACTGAAACTGCTGACAAGAAAGTAACCCGCCACAAGAAGGGCGAGGAAAGAGGTAGTGAGTAGAGATCGTTTCATAGTTGTGCCTCCTGGGCTGGCGGCTTGAGGTCATCGGGATGTTCAACGAGCGTTCCCAGTGCGCGAAGCAGACTGTAGGCGCTGATAGAGGCTTCGGCCTTTGCTGAAAGCAGTTGAATTTCCGCCTGAATATAGGCCTGCTCGGCGTCTGTGGCGGAGAAGTTGTCGCCGCGGCCGATTTCAAAAAGTCTGCGGGCGAGTTTCGCGCGGTTGGCGGCAAGTTCCTGATTGCGCCGGGCGATCTCGAGGTCGGTACGGGCCCTGAGGTGTGCCGAGAGGCGCTGGTGCACGTCGCGTGCAATCGAGAGTTCTGTAATCTGAATTGTTTCCCACGCGGAAGCGGACGTGTTTTGGGCGCTTTTGATCCTGATCTTTGCCGATACGGGATTGAAATCGGTGCTGGCCGTGAGGCCGATGAACCATTCTTCCTCATCCAGTGAAGTCGCCTTTGAGTCGGCATCGCCTTCGCCATACTGTTCGTAGTGGGATACCAGTGAAATATCCGGATACAGTTCCCGTTTGGCGATGCGCACATCTCGGATGCGTTCCCTGTAGTCGTGAAGAGCCTGCGCGTAGTCAAGGCGGTTCTCAAAGGCGATGTTGACCGCGCTGACGAGTTCGGGAATGTCAAAATCGAGAATGGGCGGAGGCTCCAGCGCGAACGTCGTGTTAACATCCTCGCCCAGCAGTTCAGCGAGTTCCCGCCTGCTGGTGGCGAGTGATTGACGGGTGTTCTGCAGGCGGGCTTCTGCCTGGCCCTGTTGGAGTTCAACGCGCAGCGTGTCGACTCTCGTAGTGTGGCCCTGTTGTTCCCGCGCTTTGGTCAGGCGGTAGAGCTTGTGCATGCGATCGAAGAATGCTTCATCGGACTCGATCTGCTTCTCCAGGCGGATGATGGTTTCGTAGGTTCTGACGAGGTTGATGATCAGATCGTCCTTCTGTTGTTCAAAGGTGCGCTGTGCACGACCTAACCGGCTTTCCGCGTCCCGAACGGGTTCGTCGTGAATCAGTGATCCGAAGTTGCGCAGAAGCGGCTGGCGCAGTTCGATCTTAGCAGAGGCGCGTTCGGTTGCTGTCCCGTCGTCGCCTTCTGAACGGGTCATCGTTCCGCCGACTTCCAACTCCGTTCCCGGTGAAAGCTTCTTCTCCAGGCTCAGACCGTATTCCCAGTCGTCCTGCCCCGACGAGAATCCTGCGCTTGCCCCGGGCGTTACGTGTGTAGCAAAAGAGGACCGCGAGTCTTCGACCGCCAGTGCGGTGGTGTCCAGATCGATGGCCGCGCGAGCCAGGCTTCGGTTGTGCGCGAGAGCCCGGTTGATGGCTGTATCGAGGGCGAGAAGTTCCTGGGAGAAGCCCGGGGCTGACGGAAGAAACAAGAGAGAGGCACACAGAACGATAAACGGCCGCATCGCATCTCTCATACGTGGCGCCGTTGTCATTCTGTAACGGTATATTCCACTGTTGCGTTCCAGCTCCATGCGGTATCGCTGATTTCAATAGTGACGATTGAGGACGTTCCGAATGCGGAACCCGTAACGGAGCCCGACTCGCCGTCGACCGGGCCTGAGCGCTCCGCCACGGTGGAGCCCTGATAGATCGCACGGAGATGCGGCACGGGAGGAGGTGTGTCGCCGGGTTTCGTGTCCCACGTGTACGAGACCGTCACCGAGACACGGCTGATGGTCTTGCCTGTCACAAGTCCAGAGCCGTCAATCATCTGACTGAGTCCTCCCGAGGGACTATAGCTCTGCGAAAGGCTTACGACCGATTCCGTGTCGTTGGTGCCAGCCCCGCCGCCACCGGAACTCCCCCCTCCGCCGCTACTCGAAATTGCGTATGCGCCGCCGACGACAACAATGGCCCCGCCGATGATCAGGTTGCGCTTGGTGAACAATGTGCCTTTCGGGGAGGGTGGAGGCTTCCCTCCTTCCGTTAAGGCATGTCCCGGCGATCCATCGACCGTGTCTTCCTCGATCGGCTCTTTGGCGGGGTCGCGAACGGCGAGGGAATAGAGGTCAGTCTCGGCTGTCGCTCCGGTGGAGGTCGTGGCTCGGATCTGGTAGTTCACTTCGTTTGCGCCGGAAAAGAACTTTGCCGGGATCGTGCAACTGAACGTATTCTCCTTCACACGTTCCATCTGAATCCGGGCGGGCCGCGCGTCGATAGAAAGCGAATAGAGAACGTATACTTTATCAAGATATCCCGAACCTGTCGCCGGGACGATTTCAGCGTATATGGGAATTGACTCCCCCGAGAACGCGGCGGTCGGCTGATAGTGGGTTATGAGAATATCCTGTCCGTCAGCGCTGGAAGCCGTGAGCAGAAGGAGAGCAAGAAGCAAGATCGCCGGAATGAAGTTTTTCAAGTTCATGAGACTATTCTGAATTTCACTGTCTTTGTTAGTACATCGTCGAGGTAAATAGCGACTCTCCATTTTCCGGGCATGAGCGATGCCGCAGCACTCCTGATCGGAAGCTTGGACCACACCCGGCGGGAGTGATAGTAACGGCCCGTTGTGTTCAGAGGCATTTCGCCGGAATCGTGAACAAGTTCCTTTGCCTCGTTAAACCATTTGAAGCGTATCGTATGCCACCCCTTCAACTGTTCGACCTCAGCCCAGGCCACGGCGTGCGAGGTGGCCGTCGTGAATTCCTTGCGTGGCCACTTGATTTCCCCGTCCGCCTGCTGAATTCCGGCGCATGTTCCTGCCCGCCGAATGGAGAGTACGTCGGAGCTCATGCAGGAACTCAGGGCGAGGGCGGCTGTGACGAGAAGAGGCAGTTTATGTGGGGTTCGGCATTTCATGGTTTCCGCCTAAGATATGTGAACTGCTCTCCGGTCACAAGTCATCAGTGGGGGGGCAATGTCCAGGGCCTAAAGTGGCCCGGCTTGCATCATGTATCATTGACTGGCATTCTCCTTGTTCTGACCCCTTCGGTCTGGACGTGCCCGAAATCGCTGAGTGTTTGCGGCATGAGAATACAAATTGAAACAGAAGGCCCGGTTGTTGCTTTGGAGAGCGCGGTCATCACGCATGGTCTGCCGAATCCGGTGAACCTGCAGTTGGTGTCGGACGTGCAGGAAGAGGTCAGGCGGGCGGGCGCCGTACCGGCTACTGTCGGAATTCTCTATGGCGAAGTCATCGTGGGGCTAAGTGAAGGCGAGATTGTTTCTCTCGCCGGCGCCCCGGACCCGATGAAGTGCAGCCTGCGCGATATTCCCACTGCCGTTCTGCACAAGGCAACCGCGGGGACGACCGTAGCGGCAACCATGCACATTGCTTACCAGGCAGGTCTCAGAGTTTTTGCCACCGGCGGGATAGGCGGTGTGCACCGAGGGCATCCGTTTGACGTGAGTGCCGATATCACCGCGTTGGGGAGATACCCAATGACGGTTGTCTGCAGCGGGGCGAAGGCGATTCTGGATCTTTCTCTCACGCGCGAGGCCCTGGAGACACAGGGCGTAACGGTCGTCGGCTATCAGACGGACGAGTTCCCGGCCTTCTATTCGCGGGAATCGGGTCTTAGTGTCGATGTACGCTGTGATGATGTGGACGAAATCGCCGAACTGGTGAGGAGGCGCGACGAGTTGGAATTGTCAGCTGCCATCCTTGTCTGCAATCCCGTGCCTGCCGAATGCGAACTGCCGAAAACCGTCATGGATGCAGCAATCGATCAGGCACTTGAGGAAGCAGAGGGGCAGGGGATTCAGGGCAAGGAGGTGACTCCGTCTCTGCTGGCACGCGTGAGCGAGCTAACCGGAGAAGCAAGCCTGAAGGCGAACGTAGGGTTGTTGAAGAGTAATGCCAGGCTGGCGGGTGAGATTGCCGCAAGGCTTGGTCCTTAGTCCCTGACTTCGACATTCGAAGTTGGATGTTCGGTGTTCAATGTTACTTGCGGAGCAGGTCCTCATCTCCCGGTCGATTCCGGTTCCAATAATCCAGGAATATGTACTTCCGTCTCTTCAGATATTCCCCTTTGTTGTTGTGGAAGCTCAGGAGGCTGCGAAGTTCATCATCCGCAAACTCGTATGTCTCGGTCGTGTCTCCGTACGCAACGGTCACCAGAAGGTCCCGGGCACGCAGATGTCCATCGACGACGCGATACTCCGGATTGTTGCTCAGCAAGGGAATCGCGAGTTGTATGCTGCGGCCTTCGGTGAGGTCTGCGAGGTTCTGGCGGAGATAAGGGATCAGTTCCTCGTAGAAGATCGGTTGTTTTCCGTCAGTGATGATTATGTCCGTGGTACCCCGGTCGTCCATGTAGTTTGATATCCTGATCCTGCCCTTCTGAAAGAGTACATGACTGTTTCCGCACCATTCAGAACTCACAAGGGACATCTTCACCAGTCCCCCGGTTCCTCTGTGGTTGAAAGTGCTGGCCATCTGGACGTATTCATAAACGCCGGTTTGTATGCGTCTCGTCAGGTTCTGCTTCATGACCGGCATCACGGATTTGCCCTGGGCCGGTTCGGTCTTCACGAGTCGTTCCTGGTCGAAATACTCTCTGACAGTGATCAGATCGACTGAGGCATCGCGCAGAATGCCGTATTTCAGCAGCTGCCCCTCATAAAGTGCGACCTCCGCAAGGCCTTCGTCCCACTTCGCATTGAAGAGCCAGGTTGAAGGGACGCCTGCGGATACAGAAAGACTTGCCGCCAACAGCAGAAACGCGGCCGCAAAGTGGGTTCTCGTCATTCGGACTCCCGTTAGAGTATGCGTAAGTGATCTCAAGTCAGACGATGACTATATCAAGAACTTACGTGATGGGAGAGGGGAATTCAATCTGCAGGCGCCAGCGAGGCGGGAAGGTCCAGAATCGCATTTTCATAGTCTGCTAGAATGTCAGTGTTGGCCAGGTAGCGTGCGCTGCGGAACTGGTGCAGGTTATTGAGGATGCGAAGGATTCTCTGGAGTTCGTCGGCCGCTTCGATGTAGGCGTCGATAAGGCTCTGGACTTCTCCGTTGTAATTAGCGCATTCCTTACGCATGAGCGCGGCATTTGTCATCAGGATTGTTGCCGGCTGGGACAGGTGGTGGCAGGCTCCCGCCAGGCTGGCGAGCATTGCCTCGTCCCGCTCGGCCGTTCGCATGGCCTTCTCGGCTCTCTTTCTGTCCGAGATGTCCATGAAGGCGAAAACGAAGCCGATGATCTCATCCTCAGCGTCCGTGTTCGGTGCAGTTGACATCTGCACTGGAAAGGAACCGCCTTTACGGGGCATTGCCAGCAATTCTCCGGTCCATGGCTGACGCTCGTTCTGGAGGAGTTCGAGCATGCTCGAGATGACCTCTTTCTCTTCGCAGAGATTCGCAACGTTCTGCCCTATCATCCCGTCGCTGCCCGGAACTCGCCACATTGTGAGAATTGAAGGATTAGCATAGTGAATGATTCCAGCGGTATCAGTCACTGCGATCCCTGTAGGGGAGCTGTTCACAGCATTCCTTATGGTGCGGAGAACGTTTTCGGTTTCGTTGCGGCGTTCCATGTTCCTGATGAAGAAGCAGATCTGCTCGTGCGGGATTTCCATCCGATTGGCCGCGATCTCGGCGCCGAAAAGGGAGCCGTCTTTGCGGCAGCAGTGGGCCTGTATCAGCACGTAATCCGAGGACGAGTCGCATGAGAAGTGCGTGAAAAGCGATGCGTCCGCACCGGCGATGAGGTCGATGATGTTCATATCGTGCAGCTCGTCGAGGGAATGCTGGAAGAATTGAGCTGACCGCCTATTAGCCTTCAGAATATGACCTTCTCCATCTGTAATGACAGCGGCGTCATATATGCTCTGAAAGAGCTCTTCATACCTGAGATCGGTGGTTTCTTTCTTGGCTCGGTCGTCCTGGGGGGTATTGAGGGAGCGTTTCTTAACGAAGACCTTCTTCCGCCTTTTCTGCTCGATTGAGTCGAGCTTCAGGTCTATCTGCACCGTTCTCGAAAAGTCGTCCATCAGATCATTCTTCCTTTCCTGCCTCCTGCGCCCGTAGGCGTTCCCCCGATTGGCTGGTATCATACAAAGCAAGTTGGGTGCCAATTAGACGGGGCGTTGGCAGGTCATTCCGGATGACGAGATGCTCATAAATGACGAACGAAGATCGGGGGAGCGGGAAGATAAAGACACAAGATGTCGTATGATCAGTGAAGTGAAGCGTTTAAGCAGACTATATGTGGCTCCTTGACTTCCGGGATGTGAAGCGGACTTGCAGACGGGTGTCCCCTCGAAACGGATATCTTTCAACGGGATTCTCCATCGGGAGATTTCTCACAACTGTCAGATTCTAATCCCTGAGAAGCTTCGGCGACTGATCATACGCGGCCTATCTCCCGCATTGCTCTTGATGATGCAGCGGAAGTGAGTGATAAAGAGTCCGGAGGTCAAGCTACAATGGTTTTGTCTGCGGATCGACCGATTAATTCCCTGGAAACCGGTCCTTTCAGTTCCCGGGCGACCCGGAGCACGTATGTTCTCAAAGCGCTAACATTTCTCGCGACTTTGCTTCTGCTCGGTTTTGGTGTGGAGTCCCTGCTTGCCGGTCACAGAGGGCATGGATCCATGCTTCTCGTTTTCGGCCTCATCACCATAGCGAACTACATCCTTTTCCGCTTTCACCGAAGGCATGTCCTGTTTCGCAGCGGCGTGGTGTCGCTAATGGCTGTGTTTCTACTCACTCTCGTCTGGACGGGCGGCGTTGAGAAGACGGGGCCCTTATGGTTCTTCATTCTCCCGCCGATAGCGTTTTACGTCCTGGGGCTGCGTACAGGTACGCCAATAGTGGCCGTGACCATTCTGACGGCCGTTATCATCCTGTTTGGTTCACTGGAGGAACTCGGGCGGGCCGGTTACAGCACTGTTTTCAAGGTTCGTTTTCTCAGCTCGATCATACTGGTCTCGGTCATGTCCTACATCCTGGAGTTGTCGCGGCAGCGTGCCCGATCCCTGCTGGTCGACAAAATGCGCCAGCTTGAAGAACGCCGCCGGGAGATACGGCGCAGAAACATGGTGATGGAAACGGATTTGCGAATGGCGCAGGAACTGCAACAGGCGATGCTTCCGAAGCACTATCCATCTTTTCCGGCAGACGCAAAGCCCGAAAAGAGCGCCATCCGGTTTTATCACCGCTACGAACCGGCCGGCACTGTCGGAGGCGATTTTTTTCATATTCTACGCCTGTCGGAATCGTCGGTCGGCGTGCTCATCTGTGATGTGATGGGTCACGAGGTGAGGTCCGCGCTCGTCACAGCGATGCTGAGGGCATTGGCGGAAACGCTGAAACCGATAGCGGAGCAGCCGGGACTTCTGATGACCGATATAAACAAGGACATCGTCAGTATGCTCAGGCAGGCTCCGGACATGATGTTTGCAACGGCATCCTATGTCGTGGTCGATATAGAGAAACGGATCGTGCGTTTTGCCCGTGCGGGTCACCATGAGCCCCTGTTGATAAGCCGGAAAGCCGGAGACGTCGTGAGGATGAAGGGAGCGGGTGATGATGCCCAGCCTGCCCTGGGCCTTCTGGAGGATGCTGAATACGTCACCGACGAGTATCCGGTGGAGCAGGGCGATGTTGTGCTCATGTTTACGGATGGGCTGTTTGAGATCGAAGACGAGAACGCAAGAGAGTTGGGGTACGAGGGGATCGAGAGAATCGTCCAGGCAAGTCAAGGTCTGGCGCCTGCTCTTCTGCTTGACGAGGTAGTCGAACAGGCCCGTCAGTACTCATCGCTGAAGACCTTTGTTGATGACGTCTGCATCGTCGGCGTCGAGATCTGGCCGTAGGAGTGATGGATGGAGCGGGAGACGGGAATCGAACCCGCGACGTTCAGCTTGGGAAGCTGACATTCTACCGCTGAATTACTCCCGCGCGAGGAAATCGCTGACAACCTAGATCAGGGCGTTCCTTTTGTCCAGTCGGACAATGCGTAGCACTTCTTTTTTATCTCCTGTTGTACGAAGGCTTGACGCCGAAGCGTATTACAGATATTCAAATCGTAATACTAAGGGAGGTATTATGTATCGTATAGCTGGATGCATTTGTCGTCTGTTGGTCTTTCTGAGTGTGACCGCTGGCGCGGTTGTATATGGAGAAGAGGGAATTGCCACTGAGTCATGGATCGAGTCCGGTTGGGATAGCAAGTACGTGTCCGAAGGACGCCGGAATCTTGATGAAGGCGGTCTGGCGTGGATTGAAGCCGGTGTCGTAGCAGGCGAGGTGGCATTTGCCGCATGGTATGGCAGGGGCGACAGTGAAACCTATGATGAAGTCAACCTTTCTGCGGCATGGGTGAAAGAGTGGAACAACTTCGAGACGGCGCTGTCGTACACCCGTCTGGAGTTTCCGGAGGACCATGCTCACGACAACGAGGTGGCCTTGTCTCTATCCTGTGAGGGGCCGGCCGGTGTCATTGCCTCGATGACTGCAGTCTACTCCACACAGGCCGAAGGGACGTTTGTGGAAGCAGGCATGGAAAGGGAATTCGAGTCGAATGACATGGGACTCATTCTCATCCCGTTTGTCGCCGAGGGAGTGGATTTCGGATATGCGAGCACGGAGTATGACGGGTTTAACAATCTTCAGGCAGGAGCCGAATTAGTGTGGCAAGTCGGGGAGGATGTGAGCCTTTCCGCCTACATGCTGCACAGTTGGGCCCATGGTGATGTGAAGCGGGACGATGGCGGCAACATCTCGGCGGGTGGGGCGGCGGTTTCAGCGCAGTTTTGATACGTGTAGTTAGAAAAAGGCATAAAGGAGAATGAACAATGCACATGGCTGATGCTTTAATCTCTCCCGCTGTGGGCGGGACAATGTGGGTGGTGAGTGCGGGAATGATCGCGCACGCGTCACGAAGACTGCGTAAGACTCTCGACGAGTCGCATATTCCACTGATGGGGGTTATGGGGGCGTTTATCTTTGCCGCGCAGATGATCAATTTTACGATTCCAGGAACAGGATCGAGTGGGCATCTGGGCGGTGGACTGCTGCTGGCAATACTCCTGGGGCCGGATGCCGCCTTCCTGGCCATCGCATCCGTTCTGTTTGTGCAGGCTCTGTTCTTCGCGGATGGCGGCCTGCTCGCGCTCGGCTGTAACATCTTCAACCTTGGACTGTTTCCCTGCTACCTGGCCTATCCGCTAGTCTACCGGCCACTGGCCGGAAAGAATACAGGTGCGAGACAGGTGTGGACGGCCTCTGTAGTTGCAGCGGTATTAGGGTTGCAGGCGGGCGCTCTCGGAGTGGTATTCGAGACGGTGATGTCCGGCATATCTGAACTGTCATTCAAGGCGTTCGCCTCGCTGATGCTGCCGATCCATCTTGCCATTGGGGTGGTGGAAGGCATGGTGACGGCGACTGTCGTCAGCGTGGTCAGGCATGCTCATCCTGAGATTCTCCGGCATGGATCCGGCGAAAGGCTGGCGGGATCCTCGTACCGGCGGGTGCTCGCCGGACTGTTAATCGCGGCTGCGTTGACAGGCGGTGCGCTGGCGTGGTTCGCTTCTGCTCATCCCGATGGTCTGGAGTGGGCTGTTTCCGGGATCACAGGCAGGGAGGAGATTGAGGCGCCCAAAGGGGGTGTTCATGCTGAACTCGCTGCTGTGCAGGAGAACGTGGCCATCCTTCCCGACTACGGTTTCGCAACTGCGAACAGCGACGGAGAAGCGAAGACTGAGGAAGCGGCCTGGCCCGCAGTGAGTGCGGGAACAACCGTCTCGGGAATCGTCGGCGGGGTGTTGACGCTCATTGTGATTGCCCTATCCGGATGGGTTGTGAAGAGACGCTCGGAGACACGGAAAGTAGCAGCGGGATAAGAAGGCGATGTCGAATCTCGAGGTTCATTTTCACGAAATCGGAGTACTCGACCGTATTGCGGCCGGTGACACTTTTGTGCATCGGCTGGATCCGCGGTCGAAACTTCTTGCAACGCTTCTTTTCATCGTCGGCGTCGTTTCATTCGGGAAGTACGAGGTCTCCGCATTGCTGCCGTTCTTCCTTTATCCCGTGGTGATGGCGGCAGCTTCGGGGATGCCCGCAGGTCTTCTCGGAAGGAAATTGCTGATCGTGGCGCCTTTCGCGCTCCTCGTAGGGATTCTGAATCCGTTTCTTGACAGGGAGATACTGACGGCCATCGGACCTGTCCCTGTCAGCGGAGGATGGATTTCCTTCACGTCGATTGTGTTTCGCTTCATGCTTACAGTGAGCGCGGCGCTCCTGCTGGTAGGGACGACAGGGATTCACGGCGTCTGTTTCGCGTGCGAGAAACTGGGTATGCCGCGCGTTTTTGCCGTACAGTTGCTTCTGCTGTACCGGTACCTCTTTGTGCTTGCCGACGAAGGCATCAGAATGTTCAGGGCGAGATCGGCCAGAAGTTTCTCCGGACGGGCGCCGGGTCCGGGGCTGTATGCCCAGATGATCGGGACCCTTCTGTTGAGGGCGATTGCGCGCGCCCAGAGAATCTATCTGGCTATGTCGTGCAGAGGTTTTGACGGGGCGTTTCGCAGTAGGACGCCGGTAGGGTGGCACGTCAGGGACACCGCGTTTCTTCTCGTCTGGGCAGCCTTTTTTACGGTTGCCCGATGCGTCAATATACCCGAAATCATAGGGAGCATGTTTGTGCAATGAGTCATCACCTGGTAGAGGCCCGCAATCTGAGCTTCAGCTATCCCGACGGGACGCCGGCGCTGAAGGACGTGAACTTCAGAATAACGCATGGTGAATCGGTGGCCTTCATCGGGGCCAGCGGAGCGGGAAAATCGACTCTGATTCACCATCTTAACGGCTATCTGATGCCGCAGGCCGGAGAAGTGAGAATCGGCGAAGTGCCCGTGACCCGCGAGACTGTCTCGGGAATCCGGCGGACGGTCGGGATGTTGTTTCAGGATCCGGACGATCAGCTTTTCATGCCGACCGTTTCAGACGACGTTGCTTTCGGCCCACTGAACCTGGGCCTGCCCAGGGACGAGGTCGATCAGAGAGTCACGGACTCGCTGTCGGTGGTGGGGATTGAACATCTTCGCGATCGTCCGCCGTACAAACTTTCGGGGGGAGAGAAGAGGGCGGCTGCGATCGCCTGCGTTATCGCTGGCGCGCCGGACATCCTTGCGATGGACGAGCCCAGTTCGGATCTTGACCCGTGGAGCCGGCGGCAGTTGATTCAACTCCTGGCGGGATTTAAGCATACGAAGATTATTGCGACGCACGACCTCGACCTTGCCCTGGATCTTTGCGAGCGCGTTATTGTCCTTCACAAGGGGGAAGTCCGGAAGGACGGAAAGACCCGGGAGATATTTTCCGACGAAGAGATGCTTCTCGAGTGTCATCTTGAGAAACCTCTGCGAATGCAGACCTGACCGGTCGATCAGGTTCATCAGTCCTTCAAATGGAGTACAAACCGCCCGTCCCTCACTTGAAGGTCATCGACGCCCTTTGCGAAAAGGTCCCAGAAGGCGCCTTCCCGGCCGGACTCTTCAACGAGATCCCTGTTCTTTATGTCTCCCCACCACGCGCCGGGGAGAGGAATACCGCCGAGGCTGACGCCTCGCACGATGACCACGGGCCTGTCGTTTTCGAAACGGAGGGTGAGGCCCATGGTCAGCTTGAGCGTCTTGCCGCCCAGGAGCGGGACTTCCTCATCATCGGAACGACCAGTTTAACGCTGACAAGGTCGTCAGACAGATCAATGGCGACACGCCGTGCGATGTCAGGATCCCGCGCGAGAAGAGCGTTCAACTCCTTCTCCGAGAACGAAACGAGCCGGTTTGCTCCAGCCTCCGAATATGGTTCAGCTACGGGGTTTGCTGTCGTCTTGCTCAGGCATTCTTCAACTCCTGCACTTGGACGATCTTAACGCCGGGAATATTCAGGATTCAACTCTCAACAGGCAATGCAAGCGGTCGAATTAGCCTGCGGTTCTTCATGCGTTGGTCTTGAACCATGAAAGGCGAAGCATTAGGCTCCTGATTCAGGATGAATATTTCACTGCAGAGACTAGACGAATTGATGGCGAAATTCGCGGATCAGCAAATCCTCGTGGTCGGGGACCTGATGCTGGACCGTTTCATTTACGGTTCCGTGAGCAGAATCTCGCCGGAGGCGCCCGTTCCTGTTGTACAGGTGACCAGCGAGAAGAATATGCCGGGAGGCGCGAGTAACGTGGCCTGGAACATACAGTCTCTGGGCGCACAGGCGTCTGTCAGCGGCTTCGTTGGCGACGATCCCGCGGCCGAACAGCTTCGTTCGCTTCTTCAGCGCGAGGGCGTCGAGGTCGGCGGCCTGGTAACCGGGAAAAGCATCGCGACTACGGTGAAGACGCGTGTCATTGCCGATCGGCAGCAGGTTGTCCGCGTCGATCGTGATTACCTCGATGCCATTCCGCAGGAACTTGTTGATCGTTTTTGTGAAGCCGTGGTCAAAGAGATTAAGCGGGCCACAGGTGTCATTATTGAGGACTACGGCAAGGGCGTTGTCCAGCAGCAGGTCGTGGACTCCGTACTGTCCGCCGCCCGGGAGGCCGGTGTTCCCACGGGATTTGATCCGAAGGACAATCATGAGTTGTCCATTCCGGGAGTGACGGTGGCCACGCCCAACCGCCGCGAGGCATTCATCGCTGTGGGTATTCCGGAGACTCGTGCCGTAGAGAATCCCTTGGCGGACAAGGCGCTTATCCAGGTTGCCGAGCGGCTCCACAAGCAGTGGCAGCCGGAACTGCTGATCGTGACGCTTGGACCTCAGGGCATGCTGCTGGTTTCGGAGAAGATGGAGCACACGCATGTGCCGACCCGGGCAAGAGAGGTCTTTGATGTGAGCGGGGCGGGGGATACGGTCATCGCCGCCTGCGTTCTGGCCCTGGCTTCCGGAGCCTCGCATGTGGAAGCGGCTGAGCTGGCGAACGCCGCATCGGGTGTGGTTGTCGGGAAGATCGGTACTGCAGCATGTTCGCAGGCAGAGTTGCGCGAGAGTTTGTCATGACAAAGATCATCGGCGTGATACCCGCGCGCTGGGCATCGACCCGTTTGCCGGGAAAACCCCTTCAGCCTCTGTGCGGCAAACCTTTGGTGCAATGGGTTGCGGAAAGAGCATCGAAAGCGGCAACGCTCTCTGACGTCTTCATTGCCACGGACGACGAGCGCGTGAGATCGGCCATGGAGGGCGCAGGCTTCAAGGTGGTAATGACGGCAGTTGAGCATCCTTCCGGAACCGACAGGATTGCCGAAGCCATCCACGGTATTGACGCGGATATCGTAGTGAATATCCAGGGCGATGAGCCGCTGATAGATCCCGGACTCATTGATGAGGTGGCCGGAGCACTGGTCGGAAACGACAGATGGCAGATGGCGACGGCTGCGGTCCCTCTCACGGATGTGAAGGCTGTGCAATCCGCGTCGGTTGTGAAAGTGGTAATGGATGAAGAGGATGGTGCGCTGTTTTTCTCTCGCTCCGTGATTCCTTTCGTACGGGATGAAACGCCCGGCATTGAGGCGAGGGAGGAGAGTTTGTACTGGCGACACATCGGGATTTACGCGTACAGGCGTGATTTCCTTGAGAAACTCGTGAGGGCGGCGCCTTGTCAGACTGAAAAGGCCGAGAAACTGGAACAACTGCGCGCCCTCCACATCGGCGGGCGGATCAAGGTGATCAGGACAGACCATATGGGGATAGGCGTGGATACGCCGGAGGATGTGGAGAGGGCGGAGAAGGCGATTAGAGAGATGAATCTGGCTTGAGGAAGGGGATAAGAGAACACGCAAGAATCAACAAGCAACTCGAAACTCTCAATTGCGGATTGTCAGAACGAGGATATGCTTTACCCGAACACCGAACATTTATCCGCCCGAGGCGGACCGAACCCGCCTACGGCGGGCAAGCACCGAAACCCTTTTACTTGGAACTTTAAACTTTGAACCTTGAACTCAGTATGCCAACTATTGCGCCGATATGACTAGGACTGTGAAAATAGGTGATCTGAAGATCGGCGGAAAGGCTCCTCTTGCGCTGATTGCGGGGCCGTGTGTGATCGAGGGCCGGAAGGCATGTCTCGAACTGGCTGACAAGCTCGTTCGGCTTGCCGAGAAGGAGAAGATTCCTTTCATCTTCAAGGCTTCCTATGACAAGGCAAACCGCACGTCCCACAAGTCGTATCGCGGGCCCGGAATAGCCAAGGGTCTGGAGATTCTTGCGGAAATCAAGGCGAAGCACGATGTGCCCATACTCACCGATGTTCATACGGAACAAGAGGTCCATCTTGCGTCAAAGATCGTCGATATACTTCAGTTACCGGCTTTTCTTTGCCGTCAGACCGACCTCGTGCTGGCTCTCGGCGAGAGCGGGAAAGTGGTCAACATAAAGAAGGGCCAGTTCCTGGCCCCCTGGGATATCAAGAATGTCATTGCGAAAATCGAGAGCACCGGAAACCGGAAGATCATTGTCACGGAGAGGGGCGCCAGCTTCGGATACAACAATCTCGTCGCCGACATGCGCAGTCTTCTTGTCATGAGGGAATTCGGGTATCCGGTTGTTTTTGACGCGACGCACAGCGTTCAACTGCCCGGGGGGGCGGGGAATTCCACGGGGGGGGACGGCAAATGGGCGCCGTATCTGGCCCGCGCGGCCGTTGCGACAGGTTGTGACGGCGTATTCATTGAAACGCATGTTGAGCCCGCGAAAGCTATGTCTGACAAAGCGAACGCGATTCCTTTTTCGGCGTTGGGAAAACTCTGGAGGCAACTCCGGGACATTAACGATGTGATTCACAGGTAGGATGAAGAGCATGAATTATCTACAGCGATTGTTCGTTGTTATGGCGGCCACAGTTGTCGTTGCGTCGGGATGGGTTCTGCAGGGAGAGGCGCAGGAGGAGAGCAGGACTGAGCCACAGTCTCTGTCGAAGTTCAAGGTGCCCGAGTATGATGACGACTATAATCTCAAGTCTCAGCTCTTCGGAGATTTCGCCCAGTTTCGCGAGGACGGGCTTGTAGAGATTACGAACCTGAAGATCGAATTCTACAGAGCGGGTATCGTGAAGATGGAAGTGTCCGCGCCGTCGTGCCTCTATAATCGCGACAGCAAGGAAGCTGAATCAGAATCCAGTGTTCGTATTGAACGGGAGAATCTTGTCGTGACCGGGACTGGCTTTACCTGGAACCCGAAAGGCCAGACGTTTCATATTCTAAGTAATGCAAAAGTGGTTATTAAGGATGTTTCGAGCGTAAAGCGGGAGGCTACGAATGATTGAAGGCAGGCTACTAAGTACCGTCCTCGTACTGATGCTGGCAGGAGTGTCGGCAGGCCCGGCTCAGACGGAGGTTGCAAAGGATTCCGACAGTGCAGACGCGGAGGTGACGGTCATCAACTCGGACAAACTGACTTTCGACTACGAACAACAGTACGCCAAGTTTGAAGACAACGTAGTGGTGGTCGATCCGACGATGACGCTGAAGGCCGACATTCTCACCGTGCGTTTCAATGAGAAGAGCGAAGCGAAGTCCATCGTCGCGGTCGGTCATGTCCGGATTGAGCAGGAGGACAAGACGGCGACTTCCGGCAAGGCGACATACGACGTCGATAGCGGGATGATCGTCCTGACGGAGGATCCCAAGGTCTGGCGGGGACAGGATACGCTGACGGGCGACAAGATCACATTCTGGCGCGATCAGAACAAAATGGTTTGCGAACCCCGTGCGCGCTTGGTACTCTTTCCTCAGAGCGGAGGCTCGCGAGCAAAACTCTTTGGAGAGTAGACTTGGACGGCAACAACTCCTACCTCGTCAGAACGCAGGAACTGGTTAAGACGTATGGCGGCCGTCGGGTCGTGGACGGCGTTAATCTTCAGGTCGGCCGTGGCGAAATTGTCGGCCTTCTCGGGCCGAACGGCGCAGGAAAGACCACCAGTTTCTACATGACAGTCGGTCTCGTTAAGCCCACGGACGGTGAGGTGTGGTTCGAGGGCGAGAACGTCACAGATGTTCCCATGTTCAAGCGTGCCCGCCTTGGCATGGGGTATCTTTCGCAGGAGCCTTCGATTTTCCGCAAGCTAACGGTCGAGGAGAACGTCATGGCTATTCTCGAGACTTTGCCGTTATCAGCCCGGGAACGCAAAGAACGCCTGGAGTTCCTTCTCGAGGAACTGAAAATCAGCTATCTCGCCAAGCAGCGGGCGTACACGCTGAGCGGCGGCGAACGGAGGCGGCTCGAAATCACCCGGGCTCTCGTCACCAGCCCTTCGCTGATTCTTCTGGATGAACCGTTCAGCGGAGTTGACCCATTGGCTGTCTATGATGTTCAACAAATTATAGTTGAACTGAAAGAACGGGGTCTGGGTATTCTTATTACGGATCACAACGTCCGCGAAACTCTTGCGGTTGTCGATAGGGCTTACCTGATATGCGAAGGCAAAGTATTGCGTGAGGGAACCAGCCAGTTTCTTATCGATGACGACGTCAGTCGTGAACTTTATCTCGGTCCTCGTTTCAGCATGTAACACCACCAATGGAGGCTGAACTATGCAGATCAGTGTAACTGCACGGCACATGGAAATCACGGATGCGATCAGGGACTACGCGGAACGGCGTGTCGAGGAAGCCATAATGGATTTTCCTCGGGTTGAGAATGTTCACGTCATTCTGGACGTGGAGAAATACAGGCATAAGGCGGAAATCGTGGTTCAGGCCGCGAATCACATCCGGGTTGAAGCGGAGGCCGAGTCCGATGACATGTATGTCTCGATTGATAATGCCGCGGAGAAAGCTCAGAAACAGCTCAGAAAACTCCGCGATAAGGTGCAGGACCACAAATCGAGGGAAAGCCTCGCCGCGATAGAACTGGACGTGCAGTCTTCTTCAGAAGTCTCGGAATAGCTTCTGTAGGTCGGCCGGGCTCTTGTCACAGCAGGACTTTTTGGCCCTTGCCAAACAGGGCGTCTACAGTCATCATTTCAGCGCAAAAAAGGGGTATTTTAACCCATCTCAGGGCTTTCCTGTGGATGAAAGGCCCGCTCTACATACCGTTGTGAACGGTGGAAGGAAAGACGATTGGGTGTAACGGTACAGAAGTTCTATGAGGCGGCGCAGAAGACACTCTCTCTTGAGGTAGTCAGCGGCGGGGAGCACATGGAGCGGACGATACCAGAGCAGGCTCTGAACCGACCTGGTCTGGCACTTGCAGGATTCTTTCAGTACTTCGCTCATCGGCGGATTCAGGTTATTGGACTGGCCGAGAATACATACTTGAAGAGCCTGTCGGAGAAGGACCGCACAGATCGGGTCCGGAAGATGTTCGAGAAGCATATTCCCTGTGTGGTCATTACAAGGAACCGGACGGCGTATCCCGAATTCATCGATATGTGCACGGAATTCCGCGTTCCGATCCTGAAGACGCCGATGATCACAAGCCACTTTATCAACGGGGCGACGATCACGATGGAGCGCCTTGCGAGTCCGCGAATGAGGATGCAGGGCACGATGCTCGACATACAGGGCATCGGCGTGCTGATCGAAGGAGAGCCGGGGATAGGCAAAAGCGAGACGGCGCTGGCCTTGATCGAGAGAGGGCATAGTCTCGTTGCGGATGATATCACGGTGATTCGCCGTGATTATACCGGAGTCGTCATGGCGTCTGCGGTTGATATTACACGCTATCACATGGAAATACGCGGACTGGGGATCATTCATGTTCCCAGCATCTTCGGTGTGGCGTCCATGCGCGACGAGAAGAGGCTTGATCTTATCGTCCGGCTACAGCGTCCGGGACCGGACTGGGATGTCGACCGGACGGGACTGGCCCCAAAAATGCGGGACGTCATGGACGTTCGCATTCCATATATTCTGATTCCTGTCGCGCCAGGCCGGGATATGGCGAACGTTGTTGAAGTGGCCGCATTGAACCAGAAGCTTAAGCACCTCGGTCACGATGCGGCAAAAGAGCTGGACGAGAAACTTGTGCATAAGCTTTCCGGCGGAGGGCTGGAGTGAAGAAGGTGCAGGACTCCAGCATCGCCGGGGAAAGATCGGTAACAGGCGAGTTTGAGATTCTTAATCAATACGGAATCCATGCCCGCCCTGCGGCTCTTTTTGTGAAGACGGCCAGCAAGTTCTCATGCGAGATTCTCGTTGAGAAGGAAGACACGATCGTGTCGGGCAAGAGCATCATGGGGCTGCTGACATTAGAGGGCTCAAAAGGGAGTACTCTGAAGATCACGGCCAGGGGCACGGATGCCGAGGAGGCATTGGAAGCCCTGAGAACGCTGATGGAGAATAAGTTCTACGAGGATTAATCGACCGGATGAATGACGAGAAACAGCGCAAAGAAGTGGTCCTGCAGGGGATAGGCGTATCGCCCGGCGTCGTGGTTGGGAAGGCGTTTCTTCGCGTCAGCGAAGAGCAGCGCATCGTCGAGCGTGACGTCTCGACGGAGGAGATCGCCCGGGAGATCGCCCGCTTCGAGGACGCGCTTATTGTTACCCGCCGTCAACTTCATGAAATCCAGCATAAGGTCAGCGAGGGAATGGGGCATGAGAGCGCGAGCATTTTTGACGCGCATCTCCTGGTCGTTGATGACCGTTCCTTTGTGGAAGAGGTAATCAGGACGCTGGAAGTCGAGAAGAAGAACGTCGAGGTCATCCTCGAGAGAGTCTCGGAGAAGTACGCGCGCGCACTTTCGGAGGTGAATGACGATTACCTGCGCGAGCGGGCCGCAGACGTTCGGGACGTGGCGAGACGAATCCTCAGGAACCTGTCGGGGGAGAAGACGGTTTCACTATCTGAACTTGAAGAGCCATGTATCGTGATCGCCGATGACCTCTCTCCGTCTGAGACGGCCACAATGAATCGCGAGATGGTGACTGCCTTCGCGACGGATCTGGGCAGTAGAACTTCCCATACGGCCATTATGGCCCGGGCACTTGAAGTCCCTGCCGTCGTCGGACTTCATGACGTGAGTGTGCGGGTGTCTGACGGCGATCATATACTGATCGATGGAACGAAGGGCATCCTGATTATTCATCCGAGCGCGGGGCGGCTGGAGGACTACGGCAAAGTCATAGAGACACGCCAGTCAATCCGGTCGGAACTTGAGGGCCTGAAGGATCAGCCGTCGGAGACGCTTGACGGTTACTACGTGATGCTCTCCGCCAATATCGAACTTCCGGGAGATGTTGACAGCGTGCTGGCGAACGGAGCCAAGGGAGTCGGGCTCTTCAGATCCGAATTCGTGTATTTGTCTCAGGATGTGTTGCCTTCGGAGGACGAACAGGCAGCCATATATGCCGAAGTTGCGGAGAAAGTGGCTCCGGGCCCGACGATTATTCGTACCGTCGATCTGGGCGGGGATAAGTTCGCTTCCAGTATAAAGACGCCTTCGGAACTGAATCCTTTCATGGGTTGGCGGGCGATCAGGTTCTGTCTTGCACAGCCCGAGATTTTTAAAACGCAGCTCAGGGCCATCCTTCGCGCGAGCGTGGGCGGCAATGTTCAGATTATGTACCCGATGATCAGTAATGTTGATGAAGTGATAAGTGCGAACAGTCTTCTCGACGACGCAAAGCAGGAACTGCGGGATCGGGGCATCGCCTTTGACGAGAACATCAATGTGGGTGTTATGATCGAAGTCCCGTCAGCCGCGTTGACGGCTGACCTTATCGCGCCTCACGTCGACTTCTTCAGCCTGGGTACAAATGATCTTGTTCAGTACACGCTTGCAGTGGATCGGGTTAACGAACGGATCGCATATCTTTACGAACCCACGCATCCCGCA
>JAHIZV010000241.1 GCA_018814445.1 Verrucomicrobiota bacterium
CTCCCTCGACGGTTGTCTCGCGAATTGTGCGGACAGTGTCCGGCTTCTTCGACGCGAAGGTCTGATTGAGAATGGTCGCGACGATTACGCCGTTGTCGGACGCGATGCCGAACAGGGCGAGAAATCCGACCCATACTGCAACGCTCAGATTGACGGGGTGTATCTGGAAGAGATCCCGCATGTTCACGCCGAATGCGCTGAAATCGAAAAACCACGGCCGGCCGTAGAGCCAGAGCATCAGGAATCCTCCCGCCCATGCGACGAAGATGCCCGAGAACACAAGCAGGGATGTCGCGACGCTTCGGAACTGCAGGTAGAGAATGAGCAGAATAACGAAGAGCGATAATGGAACCACCAGGGCGAGTTTCTTTGTGGCTCTCAACTGATTCTCATAGTTCCCCGCGAAGGTGTAGCTCACGCCCGCGGGAATGATGAAATCGCCGCTTTCGATCTTCTTCTCAAGATACGCCTTGCATTGCTGAACCACGTCCACTTCGGCAGCGTCAGCCTGCTTGTCGAAGACAACGTACCCTATCAGAAACGTATCCTCGCTCTTGATGGCTTGCGGACCTCGACGATACTGAATGTCGGCCAGTTCGATCAACGGAACCTGCGTTCCGTCGGCGGCTGCAACAAGTACCTCGCGCAGCGACTCAATCTGATCTCGCAGTTCACGCATATAGCGGACGCGAACCGGATACCGCTCACGGCCTTCCACCGTTGTAGTAAGGCGTTTGCCGCCGACAGCGACTTCGATCACGTCCTGCACATTGCGGATTTGAATTCCGTAGCGGGCTATGGCCCGGCGATCGATCTCGATCTCGAGATACGGCTTGCCGACGATGCGGTCGGCAACGACCGTATTTGCTTTGACCAAAGGTACTTCCTTGAGAAATCGCTCCACTTCAAGGCTGACTCGTTCAATGGTCTCCAGGTCAGGCCCTTTAACTTTTACTCCCATCGGCGCCCGCATACCGCTCTGCAGCATGACGATTCGCGCGGCGATAGGTTGAAGTTTGGGTGCTGATGTAGTGCCGGGAATGGCGGTGACGCGCACAATCTCTTCCCATATATCATCAGGTTCCTGTACGCCGGGCCACGCGGCCCGTCCGTCGTTAAGGTCTGGATCAAGCGGGGGACGCCAGAGCCGGAAAGGAACTCCGTGTCTACCAGGAATCAGCGCTCCGTTGTCATCGCGCAGGAACTTGCCGCGGACATGGTAGGGCTTGCCATCAGGCGCGGACAGGGGCTTTCCGTTCACATCGCGGAAGTAGTCGTTTTCTTTCCGGTCGACTTTGAACCGGAGCGGGCGACCGTTCCTGTCGCTGAGATATTCAGGTGTGTAATTGATGACCGTTTCGAACATGGAAATCGGCGCCGGGTCGAGCGGGCTTTCAGCGCGCCCCAGTTTGCCGGCGACCGACTCAATCTCAGGAATTGAGTTCATGGCGATGTCCTGCTTCTGAAGGACGCCAAGGGCCTCGCCGATCGATGCGTGCGGCATGGTCGTCGGCATGAAGAGATAGGATCCTTCATCCAGCGGAGGCATGAACTCTCGGCCAAGTCCCGGAATCGCATGCGCAAACCCTGCTATGGGGGGGCTCGTTCTGACACTTTGAGGAAGCCAGCCGAAGACGCGGTCGAAACCGAGCCACGCCATGGTCCCGAACACTACCAGCAGAGCTGGAAGAGCGAGAAAGGCGGCTTTGTGGTCGAGCGCCCACCGCAGCCATTTTGGATAGAGGCGCATAAACCACATGATCGTGGCCAGAACGCCTCCGATCAGCGCGCAAACGAAGAGAAGATTCAGAAGGAAGTGCTTATCCGGCCCGAGCGGCAGCCAGTCGCCCGTCAGCAGGAGAGCCACAACTGCAACAATCACCCACGTCACTATGCTCTTTCCGCGCTCCGGGAGTTCTCTCTTCCTGCGGCGAAAAAGGACGTGAGCCAGAGGAGGTATTACCGTAAGCGCGATAATGATCGATGCAACAAGGGCAAAGGTCTTCGTATAGGCCAAAGGCTTGAACAGTTTCCCCTCAGCCGCCGTCATCGCGAACACAGGTAAAAAGCCGACAACAGTCGTGGCAACAGCAGTCAGTACGGCCCCGCCAACTTCAGTTGTGGCGCCAAGAATCACGTTTCTTTCATTCGATGTGCGATGTTCGATGTTCGGAGTTCGATGTTCCCCGAGTCTCCTCAGAATGTTCTCCGAGATCACAATCCCCATATCCACCATCGTGCCGATAGCGATCGCTATTCCCGAGAGAGCCACGATATTGGCATCGACACGAAACTGCTTCATCGCGACGAACGTCATCAGAACGGCGACAGGCAGCAGGCCGGCAATCAGCGTGGAAGCTCCCAGATGCCGGACCATGATCAGCACGACAATGATCGTAACGAGAATCTCCTGCACAATCGCGGTATTCAACGTCCCCAGCGTTTCGTAGATCAGTCCGGTCCGGTCGTAGAAGGGAACGATGCTCACCTTGCTGTGAGTCAACCATTCCGGCTTGGCTTCCGGTTCAGTCTTGAGCCAACTCAGCCAGCCCCTCTGATTAAGGGCTGATTCTTCAAACGCCGCGAATCCGTGTTCCCGCGCGAATTCCTCGACGGCGACCTTCGATGTCGCTGACCAGTCAATGACGACTTTTTCAGGCAATCCGGGGGATATTTCTTCGATTCTTCGTTTCACGTTCTTGATCGTGCTGAGAGGATTCTCTCCGTAGCGCGCTACGACAACACCGCCGACGGCTTCGGCGCCGCCCTTGTCGAGTGCGCCGCGACGCTGTGCCGGTCCTAACGCCACATGCGCCACGTCTTTCACGCGCACGGGGACGTTGTCCGCGGCTTTAACAACGGTTTCTTCGATGTCCTGCACGGTTTTGATAAAGCCGATACCCCGGACGAAGTACTCCACGCTGTTGATCTCGATACTGCTCGCGCCCACATCGATATTCGCCATCCGAACAGCATTGAAAATGTGGTCCAGCGTCACGCCGTATGCGCGCATGGCGGCGGGATCCACATCGATCTGATACTCACGAACAAAGCCGCCGACCGATGCCACTTCTGCGACTCCGTCAGCCGACGTGAGTGCGTAGCGGACATGCCAGTCCTGAATACTCCTCAACTCATCGAGATCCCAGCCGCCGGCGGGTGTTCCTTTTTCGTCGAGTCCCTCAAGTGTGTACCAGAAGATCTGCCCCAGAGCCGTCGCGTCCGGTCCCAGTGACGGTCGTACGCTTTCCGGCAGCGTTCCTGCGGGCAGGCTGTTCAACTTCTCCAGCACGCGTGATCGCGACCAGTAGAAGTCGACCTTCTCCTTGAAGATCACGTAGATCGTTGAGAAGCCGAACATCGAGTAACTGCGAACCGTTTTGACGCCGGGCACGCCGAGCAGTGACACGGTCAACGGATAGCTGATCTGGTCCTCGACGTCCTGCGGCGATCGACCCATCCACTCGGTGAAGACGATCTGCTGGTTCTCGCCTATATCGGGGATAGCATCCACCGGCACAGGATTTCTCTCGATGCCCGCGACCTGCCAGTCGAACGGCGCAGTAAGGAAGCCGCCCGCGATAACGAGAAGGAGCATCATCAAGATGACGAGTCTGTTATTCAGGCAGAAAGAGAAGATGGGTCGAAGCGCACTGCGCTTCTCATCCCCGTCCTTGGCCCTCAGTCCTTCGTGCTTGGTCATAAGAAAGCCCTCCGACTAGTGATCTACTTGGCCCTGAATCTCGCCGCAGTGGAGCATGGACGATCCGAAGTACGGGTTGAGCACTTCCTCGTGGTTCTGAAGCCAGTGTGCCCCGGTGTTGTTGAATGCCATGGGGCACCACGCGCGGTAAATAGAGCGTTTACCTGTCCCAAAAGTCTGCACGGCTTCAGTCACAGCGGAAGACAGCGAGCGGAATCCTTCGCGCTGACTTTGAATGTCGGTAACGTCTGAAATGACTTCTGCGGCATTCCGAATTTTCGTCTGCAGGGGCATCCACAGTTTATGTGGATCGGTCTTCAGTATGCTCATATCCACATGGGTCAATGCGTCCAGAAGGGATCCTGCCGCGATTTCTGCTTTCTTTGCGTCATCACTCGACAACGCGGCGCCGATGTTGATATAGGCATCGACGACAGCCGTCAGTTGGGAAAGAAAAGCTTCAGGAACAGAAGCAACATAGGCGTCCTTGGACGGATTCGCTCCGGGGTGATCGGCGCGTCCGGGATTCATCATGCTCGGCCCGGCCATGATTTGAATCGCACTGTCGATTTTAAAATTGCCGTGCGAGACCACGAGTTCGCCTTCGCTCAACCCGCTCTTAACGATGAAGCAGTCGCCCGCACGCGGCCCCAGCACGATTTCACGGCCCTCGAATACGCCCTCTTTCTCGGTGGTGACGTAGACGACGGCCCTCTTACCCGTGATCAAAGGGGCGGTTGCGGGGATCACGATCGGCGCGTCCATGTTGTCGCTGGTCACGAAACCGAGCTCCTCAGCGCGGACCAGATCCATGCCGCAGACATCACATTGGCCGGGCCCGTCTTTTACTACTTCCGGGTGCATCGGACTGATCCACTTGCCCGCGAGGTCGGGATTCATGACGCGTCCGTCTTTTGCCAGACTGGATTTCACGACCGCCCTCACGAACATGCCGGGTTTCAGGCGTCCGTCACTGTTGGGAACAATCACCCTCACTTTTGCCGTGCGTGTTTTCGAGTCGAGCATCGGGTCGATAAAGGAAACGACGCCAGTGAACGGTTCGCCTGGATAACTCTCGGTTTCGAAGGACACGTTCTGTCCATACCTGAGCCATGACAGATCGGATTCATATGCATCGAGTTTGATCCAGAGCTGCGAGATGTCCGCGACCGTGTATATGCGTGTGCCTGTGTCAACATACATTCCTTCGACCGCATTCTTGTGGACCACTATGCCATTGATTGGCGCGTAGATAGTCACCTCGTCCGACGGCGAACTGCTCTTCTCGATTTCTGAAATCTGCGTATCGGTCAGGCCGAGAAGCGATAGTTTCTCTCTGGCGGAAAGCATGTTTCCTTCGAGACTGTTCTTCATGAAGCCGGCCGCATCGGCTGACTGTTCCCTTACAGCCCGGACCGCCTGTATCAGTTCCTCCTGGGCGGACACCAGCGCGGGACTGTAGAGCTGAACCATATGATCGCCTTTGCGTACCGGCACACCCGTGTAGTCCACAAAAAGCCGGTCGATGCGTCCTGGTACCCATGCCGAGAGATACGAAAGCCTGGTTTCATCGTACTCGACTTTGCCAACCATTCTTATATCGCGAGAAACGAAGCGTCGTTCCACCGGCGCCAACTCGACCCCTGCAAGTTTCCGGGCTGAGTGTGAGAGTGTCAGTTCCCGCGCGTCGAGATTCTCGCCTGAGTCAGCAGAGACAGGAACAAGATCCATGCCGCACAGCGGACATTGACCGGGTTCCGGCTGATGAATCTGAGGGTGCATCGAGCAGGTCCAGAAGCGGACGCTGGATGATGGTTGATGGATGATGGTTGATGGTTGCGAAGCGGGTCGCGAACATGCCCGTCCGATAACAAATCCGCAGATCAATACGAGTACCACAAGTAAGACGTTCTTCTTATTCATTAATTGTTCCTCCCGTTCCCGTCGGTTTTTCGAAGCCGATCAGCTCCCTGATCCTGGCGGCGGCAACCGCTTTGTCCGCCTGCGCTCTTGCATACATCAGCTCGAATTCAAGAAGCTGGCGTTGAGCATCAATGAGGCCCTGGAGGTCGGCCTTTCCAGTGCGATAGGATTCCTCTGCGAGCTCCATTGCCTGCCGGGCCTGCGTGACCAGTGTGTTTCCAAAAAGTTCTATTTTTCTGCCTGCGTCTCTGTAGCTGAAGAAGGCGGACGTGAGTTGAGCTCTGATCTGTTGCTCCCGCGACTCGCGGGTCATCTCCTGGGCCTCTCTGCGGTAGTCAGCTTCGCGTACGGCCGCACGGTACTTTCCACGCCAAAGCGGGATGTCGAGCGTGGCCATGGCTATGACCGGGTCTTTGCCGCTGTCTGGAGTGCCGGCCATCAGGGCGTCGCCCGTCGAGATGTACTCGACGCCGAGAGAGAAGGAGGGCAGAGACTCCTTGTGAGCAATGGAGGAATCCTTTTCGGCCGAGGAGATCAGAGCATCCAGACGCAGGAGTTCAGGATTCGCCTGTTCGAGTTGCTGCATCGCTTCGTTTTCGTCCAACTGGATATCCGTTCGATCAGGCTCAGCGGGCCATGGGAGGGGGGCGTCAATCTCTCTGTTGAGAACAGAATTGAGGTGGGCGGCCAACGGGTTGCGCATATCCGCGAGCGATGCCAGGCGCTCCTCCAGTTTGGCG
Source organism: Verrucomicrobiota bacterium (assembly GCA_018814445.1). Taxonomy (GTDB): domain Bacteria; phylum Verrucomicrobiota; class Kiritimatiellia; order JAHIZV01; family JAHIZV01; genus JAHIZV01. The sequence goes on from JAHIZV010000241.1 coordinate 6,367, forward strand.
ATTTCCACCTGAAGCCTGAGCACGCTCGAAAGAGGGCCGCCGGAACTGTGAACGGACTGGGCGACCCCCTCCAGTTGCCTGAGCAGGTTCAGGTTCTCCCTCGTTACCCGTATGCTCTGTCCGAGGTAGAAGTAATCGTGAAAAGCCGTTGAGACTTCGCGCCGAAGATTGAGTCGTTCTTTCTCGAATTCGTACCGCGCCGCAAGAGCGCGGTCGGACGCCGCCTCGCTCTTCAGACCCAGGATTCCGAACCAGGGGAAGGCCTGGCTGAATCCAAACTTCTGTTCCTGTGGACCGACACGGGTTTCCACGTGCTCGATGTAGTAGGAATAGGTCAGTTTTGGATTGGGGAGGGCGTCCGCCTGAGCAGTCCGCTCTGCAGCGGCCTTCCATTGAAGGAAGGCCGCTTCCAGAGCCGGATTGTTTCTTTCGGCAGACGCAATGTAGTCGTTCACATCTGACTCAGGCGTGAACTCATCCGCGCGAGCCGTCACGGCGCCCGTGAGACTGCCTGCGATGAAGACCAGGACCAGTAGGACATATCTCATTCTGCCTACTCCCGATGGCCGTCATGGCCGGTTTCGGCCTTCACAGCGGCATCATGCTCTTTTGCTGCGTCGTCAAGCTTCTTGAGGTACTTCTCAGGATTCTTCAGAAACTTGCGTTTGCAGCTTGAACAGCAGAAACGGACTTCGCGTCCTTCGTGCTGGAATACATAGTAATCGCCCATCGACCCGAGCGGCTCCCCGGATACGACACAGGTGTCCAGCGGGTAGCTGTCGGTCTTTTTGGCGCTCTCTTCAGCGAGAGCCGGAGTGATCATGGCGGCACACGCCAGTGCCAGGATTAGAAACTTCACTTTCATTGTCTTACCTCAATTGATGTCGTTCTCTGCAATCTCGTTTAAACCGATGATGGGCGTCGGCAATCAGTGTGCAGACTGCTCCATCGCGTTCGGACGAAACCGCGAGGATCAACAGAGGTAGGAACAGAGCACTGACCGCAGGGGGGGCGGTTGCGCTTTTTGCAGTAGTGTGAGGATTGACGAGAGCTGTGACGCACTCAGCGTCGCCGGTCCGGCATCCTCGTTGACTATGTCGTAGGACAAGTTCTGGACATGGCGCTCGCTTGCCGTCGATACGGTGACCGGGGCGGACACAGCGTCAACCGGCGGATACTCCGGGATCGAGCCCATTTCACAACCACATGCTTTGGGGGCCTGATTCTCCGTTGAACAGCAACAGCAGGAAGTCATGGCTTCAGCCGTGACTCCGCATGCCGATACCACAGGCTGATCAGCAAACGCATCGATAGCGGGGAGACTCCATGCAAACAGCATGGCGATGGCCGCGAATACCGATATCAGGCTGTGGATCGTATGTTTCACTGAATGCAATATACCCCTTAGACGCTCTTTTTCCAGTGAGCGTTCAGTTTCTCTTCGCCAGCAAACCGTCACCCTCCGGATGAAATTTGCAGAAATAGCAGTAGATTAACCCGAACACCGAACACCGAACACCGAACACCGAACACCGAACACCGAACACCGAACACCGAACACCGAACACCGAAGGAAAAGACTATGCTTAGCGAGAAAATGCGCGGTGAATTGAATGCGCAGATCAACGAGGAGTACTACTCCGCCTATCTGTATCTTTCCATGTCCGCCTACTGTCAGGATATGGGACTGCCCGGGTTTGCCAACTGGTTCCGTCGTCAGTACGAAGAAGAGGTTGTTCATGCCCTCAAGATTCTGGACTACGTGGCGGGGCGGGGCGCGCGGGTTGAATTACGGGCCATTGCGGAACCGGCGAAAGACTTCGGTGAGCCGGTCGACCTTTTTGAGGCGTCCCTGCGTCACGAACGGCACATCACGGGATGTATCCACGCGCTGGTGGACCTGGCCCTGGAGGAGAAGGACCATGCAACGCACGCCATGCTCCAGTGGTTTGTCAATGAACAGGTCGAGGAGGAATCCAGCGCCGGAGAAATCCTCACCAAGCTCAAATTCGCCGGGGACAATAAGGGCGCCCTTCTGATGATCGACAGGGATCTGTCCCAGCGTCAGGCCGGTGCGGAAGAGGGGGAATAGGAGCGATCAGATGTCAGAAATCAGATGCCGGGCATCAGACGCGTGGGCTGACTTCTGACCTCTGACATCTGACATCTTCCCCATCTCCCCACGTCTGCACTTGCGTTGCTTTGAACGTGCGTGATAAAAGGTAATTATAGATTTGGAAGGGGGTAGTTAAGAATGACTACTAAGAAGCTGGCCTCTGTATTGCTCGTGATTCTCGTGTTTGCCATGTGCGTTCCTCACGCATGGGCCGCGGGATCCAAACCGCAGGAACTTACCATGCTGGTCGTTCCCGCCCGTTACTCCGCGCTCCAGGTGGGTTTTGATGTGATCGCGCGGACAAGGACAGTACTCGTCTCCTATCAGACCGACGCGAAAAGCGGTGAGTCTGTGCTCTACGCGTGGAACGGACGCGAATGGGTTGGCGTACCTTTTGCCGACTATGCCGATGCGAGTTTCCTTCAGATTTCTCCGACTCGCGCTATCATAGTGGGCGGGGACGATCTCCTCCCCAAAGGTCTGATCAGTTCCACGAGCTGGTGCCCGAAGGTGCTCAATATTACCGCACTGGATACGGCCTCTATCGTCAACGCGCTCGGAAATCTTCTCGCGTTTTCGAAATATGACTGGCAGTGGTTTTCTAAACGCTACAACCTGCAACTCGAGGACACGAACGCCGAACGCAGGAAAAACAGTTGGTATACAGAGAGACATGACCGGATCTATCTGGAAGGTCGCACAAAAGAGATTCCCCGTCCGCCCGCAGAACCTGGCTACACATGGAAAGAGACCGTGATCGACGAACCTGTTGTCGAGGAGTCCGCCCCGGTGATTGTCGAGGAGACCTCATACACGGTGGAAGACGACTACTCTGTGCAGGACGATGTCGGGACAGGAGAGCCCAAAAGCATTCTCAGCGAAACCGTAGACGAGATCATGGAGCAGTCTCAGTAGGCTGATGAAGTCTCCCGCGAGAGCAACCAGCGATACGACGGACCGAAAAGCCTGGGTGGCCTTCCGCGTCTTCTGTGTTGCCATGTTGATTCTCATCGCCGCAGGTTGCGTTACTGAGGTTACCTCTCCCGAGCCGCTGGCCAAGACGACCCTTATAGTGACGCGTTCAATGGGCGCAGCGACCCTGAGCTGGGCATCGGAGCGGGGATTCGTCTACACCGTCCTTTTTGCCGACAACGGCGAATCGAGGGCGAAATGGATGCCGCTTCCGGGTTGTGAGCGTATTGTCGGAACGGGGAATACGATTCAATTTGTAGATGATGCAGTGACAGGACCAGGGCGACGCTACCTGATTAAGACGGAAGTGGCCAGCCCTCGGGGGCGGTAGTCTACGTAGACTTCGGAAGAAAGAGACTTTCTGCGGCATTCACTTCCCGGGCGGTACGGTCGTCCGACCATCCGTGGCATTCCTTCATCAGTTCGGCGCACGCCCGCAGGCACTCCGAGCCGGGATGACCGACGGCACCGAGGTCTGTTCTCCGCAGGACTGCGTCCGGCAACGTCATCGCCATTTCTTGTTCCGCGGAAAAGACAATCTCAGCGTTCACCACGTCGCCGGAGCCGGATATGAGTTCGCCGAGACGAGGCACAGCCTTCGCGACGGCCACGACCTCGCGCATTCGCGTCCCGTAATTCCGTGCCAGTCGGCGGGCCGTCGCCTCACTGAACGGAAGTTCCGCGATGGCTGAGTCGAGAAAGGTCTCCATATCAGCGATATCCCCGCCGGCCAGTCTTGTTTTATGGGTGCGGCACGACGCAACACTACCCAAACGTTTGCAGGCAAGATCCGTCACCCGTTCAGCGAGGAGCCGACACGTAGTGTACTTGATGCCCACGGCGCTGATGATTCCCTCGATACCGTCTTTCTTCGCGTGGTCTACTATCTCCGACCTTCGCGCAACGCTTGCGGCGTTCTTATGTCCAGGAACAGAACCGATCGGCCGGAGCCCCCCGTTCCAGAAGAGTATGTCCTCGCGGCGGAGCCCCAGGTCCGGCAGAGCGTTATTAATCTCGGAGAGATACGCTGCAATATCATCTTCCGTGATTACAAAGTCATCAGGATCGCCCTCAAAGATCTCGTCGGTCGTTCCGATGAAGGATACGCCGTGCCAGGGGGTGACGAAGTAACTGCGTCCGCCGCGTGAGAAGAAGGCTTCGGAATCTACCTGCCTGCTCTCAAACGCGAAGGCGTAATCCTGTCTGATCAGGGGAACGAACAACTGAATGCCCTTCGAGAGTTGCAGCGCTCTTTCCGGTCTGTCCCCGTCAAGGTATTGCGTCGTGATGGCGGACCAAACGCCGCTGAGGTCGATGACCTGTCTGGCGCGTATATCGAAGTGATCTCCCGAGAACACGTCGCGCGCCTTGATTCCGATGACACGTTTATCTTCCTGAAGGAATCCCACGGCTTCGACGTAATTCGCGAGAACCGCTCCGGAAGCGTCCGCAGAAACCGCAAACTCGATCGTCAGACGTTCGGAGTTCTGCATCTGGCCGTCGTAGAATATCCCTGCGCCCGTAAGCCGATCGGGGTTAAGAAGGGGAATCCTCTCGAGGCATTCCTGCCGTGAGATTACGCGTCCTGAGGGAATACGTTTCGATGGATCTGACAGCGAGTTCCTGTCGAACGAGATCATATCGTTCAGTAGAAGCGCAGTGCGCAGAACTTCCGGCCCCTTCATGCCGTGGCCATAGCACGGAACCATGAACTCAAGCACATCGACAAGATGAGGAGCCAGGTACATCAGAAGAGTACGTTCGCGAATGGATTCCCTCATGCGCTTGAAATCCAGGTGCTGGAGGTACCGCAGTCCGCCATGGACGAGTTTGAACGAATTACCGGAAGCCGCCGCGCCGAAGTCGCTCTTTTCGACCAACGCGACGCGAAGACCCCGCAAAGAAGCGTCCCATGCCGTGGCCAGACCGTGAACACCTCCGCCGATGATCGCGATGTCAAACTCTTCGTTAGCCAGAGTCTCGGGTTTGCGCTTCATTCCTGTCGGGTCTCCGTGAGTTTCTCGAGGTCATCGTAGAGATCATTAACGGTTTTTGAGAACGACTCAAAGGAGTTCTGCGCGGAGATGTGCGCATGAGCCGCCTCTCCCAGGCGTTCGCGCAGTTCCTTGTCTCTCGCGAGCGTGAGCATCGCCTCGGCGAACGCCTCTTTTTCCGGAGGGGCGAGGAATGAGATGGCGGGTGTCATGAAGTCTGTGTGCGATAAAATGTCTGTCGCCAGCACCGGCTTGCCGGAGTCCAGATACGAGTAGATTTTCATTGGCGTGTTGACGCCTTTTGTCCGGGGGGACACGAGAACATCAGTCTTTCCGAAGAGTTGTCTCATGTGTTTCAGAGGAGCCGGCCCCGCAAACGTGACGGCATCGGAGATTCCGAGCGCGACGCATTTCGAGCGGTAGGCCGCAATGTGTTTCTCTGTTCCACCGACGATGATGAGCGAGATGTCCGCGGAACGTTTCCGGGCTATTGCGAATGATTCAAGAAGCAAGTCGATGCCCTGGTATGATTCCAGATTGCCAACGTACATGAAACGCACTCCGGCCCGACTGTCCTCCCACCGTAAATCGGCCGGATCGCTTTCCCCGAACTGGTCCAGCAGGGAAATATCCCGGAGGAGAACCGTTCGCTTCGACCCGTAGCGGTCAGCCAATTGAACCAGATGTCCGCAAACGGGAACAACGGCGCGAGCGTTCCGCACGGCTCGTTTCTCGAACCAGCGGAGAAGGGGAGAGAGCATGGAGAAAATGCTGTTCTTCTCACACATCTGTTCGGGCAGGGATGAGTCCATGTCGTAGATGTAGGGGATGCGATAGACGGCCTTCAGAAACTGTGCGATGAAGACGGACTCCTCGACGGCGTGAATCAGATCGGGCCGGAACTGATGCGTGAGCGAAACGGCCTTCTGAAACAGAAAGATGTCGCAGTAGAGTTTCTTCAGCGAGAATCCCGGCCCCAGGCGCTTCACGCCGGGCTTTGGTCTGATTCGCTCGATCCTGACATTCGGGTGATCGCGCTCTGCGCCCTCATGATAGGTCAATACGCGTATCTCGTCGCCACGAGCGCTCAATGCCTTTAACAAAAGATCAACGGCAATGGGCGTTCCTCGTTCCTGGTAATACGGATGCGGCGCAAGAAGAAGAATTTTCATTGCCTAACGAATAGTCTTTGTCGGAGAAAAATAAAGCCTGTTATTTCCAGATGTCCACCTGGAACCCGCGGGACGGCTTTCGCCTGCTTTCACCTTTTTCTGATCCGAGTGTAAAGAACTGCTTCCAGCGGTATCTCCACGATATGTGTCGCAATACCTGAAAGTCCGAGACCCGGCGCAGTTGCCGGATCTGAGATTGGCGCAGGCGGATCGTGGGGCGGAGCGCCGCAACGGACCGGTACGCCATGAACTTGGCCCGCAGGAACCCGGGGCCTCGCAGAATACAATAGGACCAGAGCAGGAACTCCGTGCAGGCGATAAGCGGTGAGATGGCGAGCAGGGTGCGCGGACGAAGATAAGTGAGAAGCATTTTCCAACGATTTCGCTCCAGGAGGAACAGTTTCTCCGGATACATCGTGAGATGATAATCGTGCTCAACGACGGCTTCGGGTACGCAGTAAATACCGTAGCCCATAGTAAGCAGCAGCCATGACAGTTCGACATCCTCGTGATACAGGAATCCCGTTTCGTCCCATCCTCCCGTCTTCTCAAGGATGTCTTTCCGGATGACAAAGGCAGCGCCGTGCAGTCCATCGACGCGAAACGGCCCGGGGATCAGCGAGCTGCGCTTCCCGCCCAGGTTTCGATTGAATCCCAGACCCGTGACATGAATATCCTGTCCCGTTGAGTTGATAACGTCGGATGAGCCCCTCGTTACTATCAGAGGATTAACAGCGCCGACGCCGGGTGACTGATCGAGGAATTTGACGAGGGCGTCCAGCCACCCGTCAGATACCGTAATGTCCTGATTGAGCACCGCGATGTACCGGCCTCCGGCCTGGCCTAAAGCCATATTGACGGCCCCCGCGTAGCCGCGGTTGCCGCCGCTTCGGAGAAGACGCACGTTGGCGGCGCCTCTCGCAATGTCTTCAATCAATTCGCAACTGCCGTCAGTGGAGTTGTTGTCGACGACGGTGATTTCAGACGCGCAGGAGTTCCGGGCTGAAACGACACTCTTGAGGCAGGATTCGATGTGGTCCCGTCCGTTGAAAACGACGATGACCACGCTGGTCATGCTGTTCTGAGATGCCTCGTTCTCGGGACTTGTCATGGCTGACTCACTTCGGTTCAGCAGCTTGTGCCGGGGGCTGTCGGCCGTCCCCGGCGTCGAGACGCCTGAGGCGGCCCGCGAAGATAGAAACAAAGAAAGCGGCAGAGAGGACCTGCATTCCCCATACAAGAAGGGCTGCGGAGAGAACCAGGCGCTGGGTCTCGAGGAAGATGCCGGCGCCCTCGGCAATCCAGCGGACAACAATTCCGACGGTACCGATGCCTGCCGTCAATGCGAGCAGGAACCCCGCAATACCGGCAGTAAGACGAACGGCTCGAGAACTTACCCATACAAGCCACATCGGCGCTTTGCTCCCGGCCTCCAGCCCATACAGAGCTGCGGCCATTCCAAAGATAATCAGCTGGAAGGCGGCAAGCACACCGAGCGTCGCCACAATGAAGCTGTGAATACTGAGCCCAAAGTAAGGGGTGATGACCGGGCCTCTCCCCAGCAGCGCCGCTCCCGCTATCGAGAGCAGCATGATTACGAATCCGGGAATAATGAAAGTAGCCAGCGGATTGTATATCAGAAGAAGTACGAATATTCGTCCCAGAATAATACAGCCGTCGCGCCACGCCCGCAGTTTCTTCTCTCCGAGTCTAGCCTGATAGGTGATGGGAAGAGTACAGCGCGACAGCTTGAGGGCTTGGGCTTTGATCCCGATCTCGACCTCGATTTCAAATCCCCGGGATTCCAGGTTCATTGCAAGCAACGCTGTCCGGCGAACCCCGTACAAACCGCTCAAGTGATCGTGTCCCTCGAGGCCATGAAGCATCCGCAGTAATCGATCGAAGACTGCGTTTCCAAGTCTGTTCACCGTGTTCATGTTCTCGACGGATCGTTCACGCTGACACCGTACCAGGTCGTGCGTCCGCAACAACCGGACGATTTGCGGGACGGCTGACACGGGATAAGTTGCGTCAGCATCCATGAAAACGATGAAATCACTGCGGGCTTCCGCTATGCCCGTCCGCATGGCAGCGCCCTTGCCGCGATTCTTCTGATGACGCACCAATCGGCAGTTGAAACCCTCGGCCACGGCGCCGGTGCGGTCTGAGGACCCGTCATCAATGACCATAATCTCGTACGAATCGTCCAAGACACGAGCGAGTTCTTTCAGCACTTGCGGGAGAGCTGATTCCTCGTTGTAGGCCGGAAGAATAATAGTAGCTGACACTGCAGACGCCATGTGCCTCATAGTGGTCTAAGCAGTTCTTCTGTAGCAATCTCAAAACGCCCGCATGAGTTTGAATTCCAACTGTGCCGGGGGCTGAGCGCAGTGTGAACACTCTGTGAGTGTCGCTTTGACAGTGGAAGAGACGATGCCGTAGAGTCTACCCGGATTGGACAACTCACGATTTCTCACGAGCTTCACGAAATGGGACTGATTGACCGTACTCGATTTGCCCCGGAGAGCATTCACGGCTTGCCGGGCAAGCCCCTGCCCGATCTCGGCTTCGGAACACCGCGAGTCGAAGGGAAACTGTATCAATCCATCGCAGTCGTGATACCCACATACAACCGCTGGGATTGTCTGAGTGCGACGCTTGATGCTCTCCTGGCGCAAGACAGGTCTCCCGACGAGGTGATCGTTGTTGATGACGGATCTACGGACGACACGGGGAGTAGCCTTCAAGCGTGGGGGCGCGAGCACGCTTGTCCTTTCCGGTTTGCCACGCTTAGACAAGAGAACGCAGGTCCCGCACGCGCGCGCAACGTCGGTGTTGAGCACGCGCGATCAGATCTGATTGCTTTCCTTGGCGACGACACTATTCCCGAGCCGGATTGGGTCGGCCTGCATCTGAAGATGCAGAACGACCTTGGAGAGGGATGTGCAGTAGTTGGCTATACAGGTTGGGATACCACGACAGTTCACGTGACGCCGTTTCTCCGCTACATCAACGGCCGCGGCGCTCAGTTCAAGTATGATCTGATGGAAGACGGTCAGGACGTGCCGTTTGACTGCTTCTACACGAGCAACCTGTCCTTGCCGCGAAACTACCTGCTTGCGGAACCATTCAATCCGGTTTTTCGGCAGGCCGGATGGGAGGATGTGGACGTCGGATATAGGCTCGTTCGTCGAGGAATGCGCATAGTCTACAACGCCTCTGCCAGAACGCGGCACCGGCACGCGACGACGATGGAGTCCTTTATGCAGCGGCAATTCAACGTCGGTCGTATGTGCCCTCAGATTCTTGAGCTGCATCCGGAGATGGGCGCCAAGCGCGACTTCGAAGACACACCCGCCCTGCGGTGTTTCATTGGCTTCGGGTACTTCGCCCGGCTGTTTCTTCCCGTGGTGCGATCCCTGGATTACCAGCGTGTGCCGCTCCCTCGCATGGTTTATCTGTTCTACCTTGGCTGGTACTATGTCCGCGGGTTGATGTCTGCCCGCCGCGACATCTCCGCGAATCAGGCGTGAAGGAAGCAGCTATTCCCACCGGGGCGGGGGACCTGACAGTATGTCCTTCAGTATAGACGAGCACCTCTCCAGTACGTCGTCGGGGTAGTTCGAAGCGGGCATCGGGTCGACCCTTTGAATGATCCATCCGCCTTCTTTTGAGCCCGCGATGCGCAGTTCGGCGAAATCAGCGTTTATTCTCCGGCAGGCGAATTGCAGTGCTGACACATCGGGATCCGTAAACACATCTTCCGGGTTCGACACAGTCTCTCCGATGACGACGACAGGCCGGAAGTCCATCACCAGAACGCGCAACACGGCATTTACGTTTTCATCGACATGCCAGCCCTCAAACGATTCGCATGCTTCTTTCGCGAGTTGAAGCGATGAGGCGCGGTTGAAAGAGCAATTCCAGAAGCGGCGGCTCCTGCACGTACGGATAAACGAGGACAGCAGAAGCTGCGCCCCGAGCTCATTCGTGTCATCCGAGATGTTCAGGGCCCCGACAATCAAATCGTATTCAACTCCCGCATCGGGCGACGAATAGTCGATATGGGCATCGAGTCGACGGAGCAGGTCAACCAGAAGCAACTGTTCCCCGGCCGGAGCGTCCGGTCCTATCAACACGCGAGGAGGTCCGGAGGGAAATGTGAGCTTCAAAAGCGCTCTCTGAGTCAGCCCTCCGACGAAGCCTCCATAGTGTGACCGCCAGGTTTGTTGCGCTCGCTGGGCTGCGAGGGATGCGCTGGCGGCGGAGAGTTCACGAGCAACCATGTCGCGATCGTTGGACAACATGTCACACGTTCCCCCAAGTATCTCGATCCTCTTCCTCAGCCGTTCTTCGTGTTGTTCGAGTAAGTGGCCGATAGCCGCGGAATCGGGCGTCGTGATTTCAGCCTGTTCGAGATTCCGCACGGCCGTTCGAAGACTTTCGACAAAAGGTTCCCAAGCTATCTGCTCGCGTGCAGTTGCTCTTCCGCGCCCGGCGAGCTGTTCAATTCGATCAGGATCTTCCAGGAGCCGGGTGATCTTCTCTGCCATCTCATCAAGGTCGTCGACCAGGATGGCGCCGCCTTCTTCGTTAAGGTTCAAGCCGAAAATGTTGCTTGAGAGGGCGACGGGTATCGTTCCGACATATCGGGCCTCGGCCTGGATTCGCGATGTGCCTTCAATGCGTGACGGCCAGAGAAGGATGCGTGCGCGGCTGAGTTCCCTCAGGAACCCGGTGTGGTCCAGGCGCGGGATTTCTCTGACTTCGAAAGGGAGTTTTGAAATAACTTCCTGAGAGAGCGGTCGCCACCGGTTGTATCCGATGGACGCGACGTCATAGATTTTCTGTTCGTTGAACTCCGGCGGCATAATGACCCACCCGTCTCTCAATATGTCGCAGGCAGCGTCGGCGTTCTGTGCTCTCTGCAACAGGGCGGGTGATTCGACCCAGTGGCGAAAGCCGAATTCCGCTGCTGTCCTGAAATGATGGGGAAGGCTCACTTCGTCAGGTGTGACTTTCAGCGGGTCGGGAGGTGTCCAGCCCGGCTCAAATGGCCACCCAAAAAGGCCTTGGGGGGCCAGCACAAAAATCACTTTGCGGCACGCGGCCGCAGCGACGAAGGTGTAGCTGTTAGCGCAAGGGAATCCTTCGGGGACGACGATGACGTCATCAGGATCGGGAGCGCGGGCCTCCTCCGTCAAACGAGGCCGGCATCCGACAATGTCGGCCATCAGATCAAAGGTCTCACGATGCACTCTGCCGCGGATCTCGACATCATGGCCCAGCGAGGCCAGGCCGAATGCGACTTCGTACAGACTGTATTCGCCGCCCGAGTAGATGCCGTCTGACTTCGTTGTAGGCGGCATCAACGGTGGAGAGAGAAGCTCAAAGGGCTGGCAAACGACAAATGTTTTCATGGGCGTAGTTCTCGCACATTCGGAATCCGATGTCACGGTAGCGATTGGCCGCCGCATCTGTCCACAACTGTTTGATTGCCGAGAGGCATCCTGCGGCTCACACGGAGGGCGGCAGTGATGCCGCAAGATGTTGACACGGGAGTCAGCCGCTTTAATAGAAAAGGGGAACGAGCGCCAAATCCTCCGTGAAGCGACCTCGTTTTGCCTTGTTCATGATCTCGTTGCGGTGTACATCGTCACCGACCTTTTCAAACTGTGGGCATTTCTTTCGTGAGTAATACATCTGCTGACGCCAATTTCTCCAAACCCCGCTTCAGGGCGGGGGAATGGGGCGTTCTTTTTGCGGGCGCCCTGCTGATTCTTATTCGTGTGCCCCACATCTCCTTTGCCGGACGGTTCTGGGCTGAAGAGGGCAGCATACACTATGCGAGAGCATGGAATTCGGGCGTCGGTGAGACCCTGCTCACGCATCGCATTGGCTACTTCAGCCTTGTGAATAAGCTTGGCGCCGCGCTGGCCAGCCGTTTCCCGCTCATGGAGTACGCACCCCTTGTCACCGTCTACGTCGCGCTTCTTGTGCAGCTCTCTGTTGTCGCGCTTCTTCTGTTCTCCCGTATCCGTGGCCTGGATTCTCTCTGGAGGAAGACCGTTGCCGTGCTTCTTTCCATCGTGGTACTGCCATGCCACGAGATATGGCTGACGACCATAGGCAGTCAATTTTACCTCTGCGCCGCAGCCGGCATCATTCTTGTTTCGGAGCCCGACCGCAGGAGCGTGGAGATATTCAGATATTCACTGCTCGCAATCGCCGGACTGACCGGAATGGTGAGTCTTCCGCTCACCCCTCTCTTCATCCTCTCGCTCTTCTTCGTCAGAAAGCGGCATCGCCTCATCGAGGTGGCGATCCTGCTTGCCTGCTGTCTGGTTCAGAGCTCTATCGAACCGTGCTGTGGCAATGGAGGGGTTCCGCGAGAGCCTGCTTTTCATCTCCAACTGTTTCCGCTCGCGATTGCCTGTAAGATGCTGTTTCTGCCGATCAGCGGTGTCGGCATAACCGACAAAGTCGGCAGGATCATGATCGAAAACCAGTACATTTCGATACAGATGGCGACGGGCCTGCTCGTGGTTACGGCGGCCTGCATTCTGTTCTATCTCAGGAAAGTGAGGATGTGGGAGGTGTACTTCCTCCTGGCCGCCGCCGCGGGAATGGCCGTGGTCGGATTCTGCTTCGCCGTTGAGAGGGAGAGTTCCGAGAAGATGATAATGCATGTGACCGGTCTGGATGCCGGGCGGTACTACTATGCTTCAAACCTGTTCACTGCCCTTGCGATCGTTCTCGCCGCTCTCAAGCATCTGCGGGACGGCAGGCGCATCGCATTCACGGCAGGAGCAGTGTGGATCGCCTGGGTACTCGTTGTGGCCGTCAGCGACTACGCCGTTTCACGGAACAGATACGCGTGGTTCTTCAAGGGTCCCGCGTGGGCTGAAGAAGTCCAGCGCTGGAATGAAGATCCATCGAGACCGCTTCGAATATGGCCCGAGCCGTGGGTGGTTGAGCTGTCTGAGAGGGAGTGAACTCCAAGGATCGCTTTCTGCCCGCTGGTGAAGTGCGTGCGCTAAGCTGAAAGCGTGGGGCCTCAAGGGACTACGATTGCACAAAGCGTCGTAAGTCCTGGCGCACAGCCTGACAGATGTTCTGTGCCTCGTGTACCAAAGGAGACAATCGATCGGGCTCAAGATCCAAGCCATAGATGGCAACGCCTTCTCTTAGCACGAGATCCGTGAATCGTGTCTTTCGGCTGCCGATTGAAGCGTATGACTCCTCAACACTTAATGTTCAAGTTATTGAAGCCCGAAACAGGAGGCAGTCGCGCCAAGCCTGAATCGCTGTTTGAATTCCGCGCAACCCGTGTTATACGATGTGTCCTCGAGACAGGGCTGAACGGGAACAGGATAGCGGCGGCAAAGTGCGGATAATGACTTCTCCAATCATTCAGACATGGACCAAGCGGCGGGAACTTCTGATCGCGCTGACCAAGCGGGATGTACTGCAGAAATACCGGGGTTCGGTGCTTGGTGTGATGTGGTCGGTGCTCAATCCTCTTTTTCTCCTTGGCATTTACACGACGGCCTTCGGGGTCTTTCTGCATATGAAGTGGGACGCGGAGCATACGGGACTGGCCGATTTCGCGATCATGCTTTTCTGTGGCCTGGTGCCATTCACGTACTTTAACGAGGCAATCTCCCGGTCGGCGACTGCGATTATCTCCGCCCCGAATTTTGTCAAACGGATAGCGTTTCCGACGGAAATGCTCCCCATCGTTGTCAACACGAGCGCGCTCGTTCATGTGTTCGTAAACACGCTGATTCTGATCGCGGCGGTCGGTATCGCGCACGGCACTCTCCACGTAACGGTCTTGCTTGTTCCCTTGATCTGGATTCCTGTCATTCTCGGCTGCATAGCCTTGTCGCTGGTCGTCGCGGCGGTAGGGGGGTTTATTCGCGACCTGACTCACATCGTCGGAGTCATATTCAGCGTTCTGTTCTTTCTGAGCCCGATCTTCTATCCGGCCACGCGCGTCCCGGAGAAGGCGCAGTTCATTCTGTTCGTGAATCCGATTGCTTACGCCGCGACGAATATGCGGAAGCTTATCGTCCTCGGGGAAACGCCTAACTGGCTGTCATGGGCGGGATTGACTTTGATCAGCCTCCTGGCGCTCTGGCTTTCCGTCAGGTATTTCTTCGCACTTCAGAGGAGGTTCGCGGATGTCCTCTGATACCAAGATTGTAGCTTCCGGACTCGGCAAGTTCTATCCGCACAGGCTGGAGACGCTGAGACTGCTCCGTTATCTTGCCCCCTGGCCCCAGCGGCATACGGCGGAGGATTTCTGGGCGCTTAGAAACCTGTCTTTCAGGCTTGAGCCGGGCAAGGCTCTCGGTGTTATCGGCCGTAACGGCAGCGGGAAGTCGACTCTTCTTCAGCTTGTCGCAGGTTTGCTTGAGCCGTCCGAGGGCATCATCAATGTGAATGGCAAGGTCGCGGCTCTCCTGGAACTCGGTGCCGGCTTCAATCCTGAATTCACCGGACGTGAGAACGTTTTCCTCAGCGGATCCGTGTATGGCTACAGCCGCGCGGAAATGGCTGAGCGATTTGACGAAATCGTTGAGTTCGCGGCCATCGGCGACCATCTGGATCAACCGGTCAAAACATATTCATCGGGTATGTACGCCCGCCTCGCCTTTTCCGTCGCCATACAGGTCGACCCGGACATCCTTCTGATTGACGAGATTCTCTCCGTCGGCGACCTGGGTTTTCAGGCAAAATGTTTTCGCAAGATCGAAGCGTTGCGTGAAGCAGGGACCTCGATCATGTTCGTTTCTCACGATCTCAACGCGGTACAGATGCTCTGCGACGAAGCCCTGTTTCTTGATGAAGGGGTATCGCGCGGGTTCGGGGAACCGCGGGAAATCGCGAACGCGTACGTGCAGATGCTGAGTGAACGTGTCCGCCTGGGTAAACAGCACGATCCCGTTGTGGATTCGCCTACGGGCGCGCTGGCGACAATACGTAATGTGGAGTTGCTCAATGCCAGGGGTGAAAACACTATGCATCCGTCGGCTGGTGAAAGATGCCGGGTTCGCTACAAGGTGGAGTTCTACGGGGACGTCGCGGAGCCGGTGGTGACGATGCAGCTTCGGACCATGCTGGGTCTTGTCGTATCGGATCTTACGTCCGTCTTCAGTAATACGGACATTCCCCCGTGCGCGAAGGGGGATGTCCTCGATGTCGATTTCGAGTTCGACTGCAACTTGTGTCCGGGGCCGTTCAGAATCGGGGCGAGCATCGCGGGTCTTCACGATGGAGTTCCCGCATCGATCTGCGGGGGTGAGTTCCTGACCATTGAGGTGGTGTCTTCACAGAGGGCGTACGGCATTGCGTTCGTCGATTCCTCGCTTCACGTACGCAAGGCGGGGGAGGCTGGTGCAATTGACAACTGAGAACGAAAAGAACGCAATGCCGCTGACGTCCATTCTGATCCCCGCGCACGAGTGCCGGGAGCTGACCGTCGAATGCGTAGAGTCGATTCGCCGCTGCACGGCGGCGCCCTATGAGATCATTCTCGTTGATGACGCAAGCGGCCCCGAGGCCGCGGAATCATTCAGGCAGTTGGAAGGTCCGGATCTGAGGCTCATCCGGAATGAAGAGCGTCAGTCGTTCAGCATCAACAACAACCGCGCGGCCCGGGAAGCAACAGGCGAGTATCTGTGCCTCTTGAACAACGACACGCTGGTTACGCCGGGCTGGCTGACAGCTCTTGTCGAGACCGTGTCGCGGTGTCCCGACATAGGCGTTCTGGGAAACAAGCATCTCTTTCCCGATACAGGAAAGCTTCACCATTGCGGCATGGGTTTCGACAAGAAGGGGCATCCGATCCATCTGCATCCTCATACGGACCCGTCATTGCCGGCGGCGAACTACGAGCGGGAGATGCAGATCGTCACGTTTGCGTGTGTGCTCATTCCCGCCGATCTGTATGCGCAGATGGGCGGATTGGACGAAGACTACAGGAACGGGTACGAAGACTGCGATTTCTGTTTGCGGGCGCGACAGCAGGGCCGCCGCATTGTCTATACGCCCGCCAGCACGATATATCACTATGGACAGCGTTCTCCCGACAGGAAGAGTTTTGACGATGCAAACTGGCAGCTCTTCCAGAAGAGATGGGCTGAGCACGTCACGAAGGATCTGGATCCTTGTACGAAGGCCGACCGGAAGTTCAACAAGTCTGATAAGCGCCAAACATCGATCATCAGGCACAAGCGCGAGGGCGTGCATTTCGCCATGGATTTCTCCGCGGGCAGTGCTTTCACGTGGGCGACCGTAGAGCTGATCAATGCCCTGCGCCGTCGCGGAGAGGAAGTCAGTATTCCGCGCGAATTCGGTTTGGACCGGCATATCGATGCGCCGAAACTGAAGTTGCTCAGGGCGTGTCGAACGCGCAAGCCCTGCACCGGTTACCATGTAAAATGGACCCATTACTGGAAATCTCACCTCAACGAGCCCCTGTTCGGCGATGTCAACGCCGAGTTCTACTGCAACAACTACAGGTATGCCCCGGGCACACAGCTAGTGGATTTCTGGACTCGTCACGTTCGGCAGAACGATTACCGCAAACTGGCCGTTGGCCGTTTCAACGCTCTTGTGCTCGAGGATCTCGGAGTCTCCCCGTCCCGCGTGAGCAACGTGCCCCTCGGCTACGCGCCCGAGATTGACCACTTGTTTCCGGATGGAAAACCTGAGTCCGACTCGTCCGATGATCTGAAGCTTCTTGTCGTCACCAACTCGCATGACTTGTCCCGGTACGGAACGGACATCCTGGTGGAGGCCCTTGCCCGGGCGTTCAGTGCGGCTGATCCTGTCGTCGTGCATATCAAGGACTACGGAAGCGGTGTGGATGACTCCCCGCTGAGGCAATGGATCTCAGGAAGGGATGACTTCCCGAAAGTCGTCTGGCATAACGAGTTTCTCTCCAAACAGAATCTTATCCGCCTGTATGCATCGATGGATGCCCTTGTGGCGCCGTTCCGCGGAGAAGGATTCGGCATGAAGGTGATCGACGCGATGGCTCTCGGGCTTCCGGTCCTGATGCCCGCCTTCGGCGGACCGATTGAATTCGCGCCTGATGGAACGTTCATAGAACTCAAGCATCGTGAAGTGCCGGTGGGGGACTGCTATGACAGACGCAACACGTACCTCTCGGAAGACGTCTACTGGTGTGAAGTCGATCAGGAACATCTTACCGCGCGCCTGAAACCTCTTATCGAAGGAAGGGCCGGCCTGGAGGAGATCGGACGGCGTGGACGTGACGCTGTTCTGCACCGCTACTCGTGGGATGAAGTGGCCGTCCGGTTCATGCGGGCGCTCGGTGGATTCCAGGGGTCGCGGCTCGCCGCCGTGAGCCCGCGGAAGCATCCATCCTCCGTTCCGTTGTCCGTGGTCATACCGACGCATCGCCGGGAGGATACGCTGGGCAAGACATTGGATGCCTACCGCGAGCAGACGCTGGATGCGTCGGATTTTGAGATCGTGCTTGTGAACGATCACGGGCCCGCGGAGGCGGTGGCTGACGTAGTGAAGAATCATGGTGGCGATCTCAACGTCAGGCTTCTTAACAATGAGGGTCAGTCAGGACCTGCCGCGGCGCGCAATCTTGCCATACGCGAGTCCCGAGGGGACATTCTGTTGATCACCGGTGACGACATTGTTCCCGACGCCGACTTTCTCAAGCAGCATACCATCGCGCATCG
Organism: Verrucomicrobiota bacterium; assembly: GCA_018814445.1. GTDB lineage: Bacteria > Verrucomicrobiota > Kiritimatiellia > JAHIZV01 > JAHIZV01 > JAHIZV01. The sequence goes on from JAHIZV010000241.1 coordinate 24,350, forward strand.
CGAAATGAAGGATGTGAGTGTCGCCGTAATCGGTCAGACCCACTGGCATCCGGACCTGGAGGTAACTCCTTTCATGGAGTACCTGGACGGCAAAGGCGGTCAGCAGTTCAACTACCAGGGCATGAAGCATGCAAAGCGGGTACCTTTCGACCGCTTCTATACGTCGAATGTTTCTCTCAAGCGGGCATTCATCTGTGATGATGAACTGATGTTCAGCACGGACTTCCCGTTCGCGGCGTATGAAGATATTGAGCTGGCCTATCGCCTTCATCTTCGTGGTATGCGGCTGCATTACTGGCAGACGGCGAAGGGGTACCACGATCATGCGATGGATCTCAGGTCTTTCTCCGCCCGACAGCTCAAGGTGGGGAGGATGCTTGCGCTCCTGGCCATCAAGCAGCCGGCTTTTGTGCCGCCCGAACACACGGATTTCCTCGCTGCCCTGGAGTTCCTTCGGGCGCACAGAGACGGTTTGACGGATCTGCTTCGGCAGGAGGGTGGAAGCCCCGGCGAGGATTTCAGGCGTGCGCTTATCGATACCTCAGATCGCGCATTTCAGTGGGCCTCCCGATTGGCGTTGGAATCCGGCAAACGAGACGGTGAACTTATACATTCATGGTGCGAGGAAGGAGCGCATTCAGCCTGGGAGGCGCTCAACGAGACCGTCCTTCGACATGGCATGGCTGTCCAGTGGGCCGCGGATGAGGGGGAAGCAGAATGGATGCTCGGTTGCATGCATATGCTGACATTGCCGGCGATCTTCGCGCAGAAGAAGAGGATGGATACCATTTTCGCCAAGAACCGATTGGGTGACCCGAATGCCCTGTTCCCGACCTCGCGCATGGCTTTTGGCGTGGCGAATCTGCTGCATTCCGTTCCCGTTCTAAGATCCCTGATGATGCGCTTTGAATCTTCGGTAGTAGGACGGAAATTGCGCAGACAGCTTCTTAAGATGATGGGGCGGACGTAGGGGGGGGACTCTCAACATCCAACGAACAACTCGAAACTCTCAATTGAGGATAGCCCAGAAATGAATATGTTTTAGCCGAACACCGAACACCGAACACCGAACACCGAACACCGAACACCGAACACCGAACACCGAACACCGAACACCGAACACC
>JAHIZV010000242.1 GCA_018814445.1 Verrucomicrobiota bacterium
GTTTCGGGTTTCGGGTTTCGGGTTTCGGGTTTCGGGTAAAGCTTATCTGCGTTCTGACCTTCCGCAATTGAGAGTTTCGAGTTGTTTGTTGCTTGTTGAGAGTTTCCTCCTCTCCCATTCTCCCTTTCTCTCTTACTTCGGCGGCAGCATCGCGAGGATTCTGCACATAGATGATTCGAGTTCGATCCCGCGCAGCGGAAATGCGCCTATCCAACAGCGCTGGTTCCTGATCTCGTTGATCTCGCCGCCCAGATTCTCTGCGTGAACCAACCCTTTCGGGAACAGTTTCAGATGCATGACCTGGTAGTAAATATCCTGCGGAAACAGTTCATCCCATTTCTTTCCGTAGGTCTTCTCCATCAACGCTTCGGCTTTATCGAACTCACCGGGATGCCACTGGCGGATGATCGTGTTCATGGGATGATCAGCGCTTCCGCAATCCACGCCGATCCATTTGAGCTTCATGTCGAGAGCCCATTTGTGGAATTCGGGGTCCGGGCCCGGGTGTTTGACGAAGTAGCGGATCTCGTCTGACCCCGGCTGATCCCAGGCGTACTTGTTGTAGCCCGTGTTGATGATCAGGATATCTCCCTTCTTCACCTCGACCTTGTTCGTAATCATCTCGGGGCTGTACAGACTGAAGTCCTGTACCTCGTCGGAGATGTCTACAACCACTCCGTCGCCTACCCATTCACCGATAGGCACGTCACCGATCGAGCGGCCACTCGCGTGAAAATGGATCTCGCCGTCCATATGAGTCCCGACGTGATTACTCGTAGTAATGATCTGTCCGTTCGCCCCCTGCCCCATGTGCGCGCCGGCAATACGCTTGAAGTACTGGATGCCCAGCGGCATGTAACTCGGCCAGGGCGGCGTGTGAATGCTCAGTCTCTGCGTCAGGTCGTAGACTCTGACGTCGTTCATAAACTTAAGAAATTCATTAATCTCCACTGCTCCAGCTCCCTTCTTAATCATAATCCTACTCTATACGCTTCGCTAATCCTTCAAACGCCTTCTGGAATGGCAACATCGGCGCATTCAACACGCCCGCGCCGACCTGTCCAACTCCCGGTTCCTTGTGCGCCACTCCGGTATCGATAAACGGGAGAACTCCCTTCTGCACTACCTTGACCACATCGATACCCGTCGGTGATCCGCGGAAGTTGAGATACGGAATCTGGTACACGTTGTTCTCCGCCGCGGATATCTCGTACATCTGCATCGTGTAGTTGATAGCGTCGCCTGTACTGCCGCCGACGAACTGGACAATCGCCGGAGACGCCGCGATAGAGAAGCCGCCCAATCCGTTCGTTTCCGTAATGGCACTGTCCCCGATGTCCGGATTTGCGTCGTCCTTCGTATATCCGGGAAAGAAGAGCGCGTCCGGAACGTCCGCCGGACCGACAAACCACTCATCGCCTGTTCCGGCAAGCTGAATCCCGAAGTCCGTTCCGTTCCTGGACATCACGACCAGCACGCTGCTCCCATCCACGTTCCGCGCCGCATCCAGAGTCGCCTTGCATGCCGGCATAGAGAGATTCAGGAAGAAGTGGTCGTTGCCGTTGATGAATTCCAGCACGTCACTGGCGGCTTTTGAATCGTCACATGTCGTAATGATCGCCGGAGTAATCGCCCGGTAGAAGAGCGAGGTCCCCGCCCGGTTGCGGTTGTGGACCTCGTCTCCCATATGCAGTGCCTGTGCGATAATATTCTTCAGGTCGATACTGCCCAGCTTCTCGACCGCCTTCTTCAGTGTGGGATAGAGCACCTCCTCCATCCACTTCAGCTTCACGATGACATCAGCGCCGTAGGCCCCATAGCGCAGCACCTTGCCCAGCCCCTCGTTCATCGTGCAGTACGCCGTGTTGCCGAACTCCTGATTCTTCACGAGAAAGACAGGCATCGATGCCGAGACAATACCCGCCATCGGGCCGACCGTGCTGTGCTCATGACACGGCGCGTATTCGATCTCGCCGGAAGACGCGAGCTTCTCTGCTTCCTCAGGAGTCTTCGCTTTGCCTTCGTAAATCACTGCCCCCATCACCGCCCCGCGCATCGGACCACACATGCGATCCCATGTGATTGGCGGACCTGCGTGAAGGATCAGGTTCTCTTTCATTCCGGGGATGACGTCGATCGCCCTCTCCAGCCCGATCAACTGCGGCATCCCCGCGAGGATCTTCTCCATTGCTTTCGCGTTAGCCGCTTCAATCTCAGCCGACTTTGCCTTGATCACCGCCATCGCCTGCGCATCCACGTCGGCCGGCGGACTCCAGTCAACCTGAACAGCATCTATCCCCACATCATCAAGCGACTCCTTAAACGAGGAGAGGCCTATGTTAACCACCTTCAGGTCTGACTTGAAAAGATTCTTGATCGACATCACCTTCTCACCGTTTGTAGTTAACGCCGTCAGGCGTGTTCTGCTCCGCCGGGATCGCCACCCACAGCCCTCACGGGCTTAACTACGAACACCGACTCCCGGCTCCATTCCGTTTATGATGTATCCTGCCAACTTACAAGCCGCTGCATTACTCTCCATCACGATCGCGCCGCACGATCGCAGCGCCTCCTGCACCCGGCTTCTATTCTGCGGGTCCTGATCTGTGCCGATGACGGCACAGACAACGCACACCTTCGCCGCGGCTTCCCGGACGACATCCTGAAGTTCACCGACCGGGTCCATGTTCGAGCCGTATCCGAGGACCACGTCCAGGAGAATGACGGCGGTTTCAGGATCGTTGGATTCCTCGTCGATGCGCTTGTTCCGTAGAGAGAAGTCGATCATCGGATGCGGTCGACCGACTGTAAATTCGTCCTCACCAAGATCTACCACGGTGTTCGCCCGGCTCTTCAGCGAATCCTCAAGTTGGCCGATCCCGTTCGCGGGAGAGTTCGCGTATATGTCCGACACCATGCCCTTGAGAAGGATCTGGGCCTCCGTGCAGAAGGTTCCTCCGCTGAACAGGCCGCGAATGTATCTCTGTCCCTTCCTGCACTCAGCCGCTCTGACCCCGGCCAGTTTCGCTATTCCCTTGTCGCGGATCGAAAGCCTCTCTTTCACTGCCTCGACCCCCTCGCCCGCGGCGAAGGCCACGGCAGTTAAGGCAGCCTCCTCCAGCGTCGCAGCCTTTCCTTCCCCCTCTTCTCCCGCCCCGAGGAAGATGGACACGACCGGCGTACTGATGCTGTTCACCAGTTTCGTGACCTTCTCGAGAACCTCCTTGTGAGGGGGTTTGGACACCAACACTATGACATCTGTCTGTTCGTCTTCAGCAAGAGCCTTGAGCGACTCCAGAAACATGATTCCGCCGACCTCTTTCTTCACATCTCTTCCGCCTGTTCCGATCGCCTGTGAAATCCCGGCTCCTTCATTGGAGATGATACAACTAACCTCCTGAAGTCCCGTGCCTGACGCGGCGACAATTCCGATACGGCCCCGGTTCACAACGTTGGCAAAGGCCAGCGGAACACCGTTGATGATGGCCGTCCCGCAGTCCGGTCCCATAACAAGCAGGCCTCGTTCCCTCGCGAACGTCTTCAGCGCGACTTCCTCTTCGATGCTGACGTTGTCCGAGAAGAGCATCACATGGAGGCCGCTTTCCAGCGCCTTCATCGCCTCTGCACCGGCGTAGCGTCCGGCGACGGAAATGAGGACAAGGTTCGCGTCGGGCAGTCGCTTCACCGCGCTCTCGAGACTGAGGGGGTTCGACGCGCCGGAATCGTCAGACCTGTTCCGGGCCTTCTTCAGCAGTTCCTCCACGGCGGCCAATGCCTGTTGAACCACAGCGTCGCTCTCCGCCTTGATTCCGATGAGCAGATCGGTGTCCCCCGCCGCTTCAAATTCCGGAGTCAGAAGACCGGAGGTCTCGATGATCGCCTTATTCTCCTTCGTCCCCATTACCACTGCGGCGTCGATGACGCCGTCCATCGCGCTTACTTCCTTGCCGACGGTCATCAGGGTTACGGAATCGAAGTAGGCGCCTTTGCGAATGTCACCGCGAACGATCATGAGTGGGTCTCCCGTAGAGAGGGGGTGAGTGTTAACAGCTGAAGAGAGGTGAGAACGAATCCGGTAAGCATATCCGCGCCCGATGTGGAACCCACCAGAAACAGAGCATCGGCCGCCGCCCGGATTCCATCACGGCAGCCGCTCAGTAGTGCCATCAGCAGGTTCTTCGTCTTCTCGTCTACCCTTCCCTCTCCTGCGAGAGTCAGAAATGCGTTCGAGAGGATACTACTTCCCATGGCTGTTCTGCAAACTTCCTGAACAAGTTCTCCGTTCAATACCTTGAATAGTCTCCCGTGAAGCTGAAGAGAGAGAAGCATGCCAACGATGAAGTCGTCTCCGCTCGGAGTGAGTCCGAACCCGCAACCGCGAATGGTTTCAACACCGGCGATCATTTCAGGCTGCAATCTATATCCTGCGTCCTGAACTTTCTTAACCCCTTCCCTCATGTGATCAGCGAACGCGCGTTCGAAACCATCACCGAAATTCGCGTAACGGCCCGCATCAAGAAGAAAGGCCAGGCTGAGCGGTGGTGCGTCACGAACGACAATGTCGCGCAGAGAAGCGAGCCGCGAGTACCACAACTCCCGCGCAATGGAGTGAGAAGGAAGGGATGAGTCGTATCTGAGATTCGGATAGATGAACTCCTCATGCCCGTCCAGGCGCGCGAGACGCTCTACGATTTCGACGGTCGTGACCCTTCTGACAAGAGTCTCGCTCACCACAAGATTTGTGGGCCCGGCCCCCACGTCCTGCGTAACGAGAGAAATGAGACGCTTGCCGTCCACAAGGTTCACCACCCGGTTGAAGCGGGAGTGGACAGTATATCGACCGACCTGCACTCTATCTCCGACGCTTAAAAGCAAACCGCCTCCCCCCGCGGTCATCCGTCTTCGCTTCGCTTCGCCGTGACGTGCTTCCCGCGGCTACAGTTTCATGCCCCATGCTCTATGCTGTCGTCGCTACGCGGCGTAAAACACCATGCCATGGTAGTCCGTATAATCACCGTGACGGACCACTTCCACCTTGCCCTTCAGCTTCATGCCCAGTTCCGGTTCCTGAACCTTCAACTGCCCCATAATCCGCATTCCGTCGTCCAGCTCAACGATACCGATGGCCAGCGTCGGGACCTCAAAGTCAGGCGGAAGATTGTGGACTATTGTAAAGGTCAGCAGCTTCCCGTCCTTCGTCATCGGAACCAGATCGAACGCATCATGTTTGTTCTCTCCACAGCCGTGGCAGATCATCTTGTAAGGATAATGCACATGACAGCACTTTCTGCATTTGTACGCATAGACTTCCATGGCTTAGTCCTCCCTGATGAATGTCAGGCAGATCACGTTGTTCCCGAATCCGCCGAAGTTGCATGTGAAACCGACTTTCGCATCCTTCACCTGGCGCTCACCGGCCTCGCCACGAAGCTGGTACACCATCTCATACGCCTGCGCCACACCTGTAGCGCCGACAGGATGCCCTCTCCCCTTCAAACCGCCGGACACGTTGATCGGAATCTTGCCGCCAAGCTCTGTCTCGCCCCTTTCGAGCGCGAGATGACCTTCGCCCTTCTTGAAGAAACCGACTTCCTCGCTCTCAGCGATCTCCAGGATCGTAAACGCGTCGTGCAGTTCCGCCACATCCACGTCCTTCGGCTTGACTCCGGCCATCTCCATCGACTGCGCCGCGGCCCGTCTGACCGCGAGGAGGTCCGTGGGATCTTTGCGCGCGAGCACCGCGTGCGTATCCGTCGACTGTCCGACACCCGCCAGCCGAATCATCGGCCTGCCCGTCTTCTTCGCGACTTCCTCGCTCGCCAGGATCACACACGCTCCGCCGTCCGAAACAGGACAGCAATCGAAGAACCGCAGCGGTTCAGCCACGTACGGGTTATTCGTGAACGCTTCTTCGGAGTCCAGGATCCCCTCCAGGGTGATCGCCTGCTGGAGATGCGCGAACTCGTTCTTCAGCGCGTTGTTCTGGTTCTTCACTCCGACCATCGCGAGGTGCCGCTCCGTTACGCCGTACTTCTCCATGTAGAGCCGCGTGAACATCGCGGCCAGCGAAGGCAGTGTGACGCCGTAGATATACTCGGCCAGCGGATGCGTCAGAGACGCCACGAAGTCCGTCGCCTCGAGTCCATTGACCTCCCGCATGCGCTCCGCGCCTGTTACGACAACGACATCGTGCATGCCGGATGCAACGGCCATGAAGCCTTCCTTGATCGCCGCTGCTCCCGAAGCGGGACCGTTCTCGATCGTCGCCGCGCCGGCGGGCAGGAGGTTGCAGCTGTCCACGACCGCACTGCCGAGTGCGGTCTGATGGTTAAGCCGCGCACCGCCCATGTTTGCGACATAGAGCTGATCCACCTGCTTCAGTCCGCAATCGCGCAACGCAAACATCACCGGATACGACGCTATTTCGACCAACTGGAATTCAAGCCGGGTGAACGACGTAATGCCAATTCCTATCGCGTAGACATTTCGCATGGCTACACCTTGCCTTCCTGTTTCCACTGCTGGAGCATCAGCGCCGTCCCCGTTGGATCGTATTCAGATCTCGCCGCCGCCATGAGATACGCGGGAGGCCTGGGCGGGTCCGAGGGAGGCAGTATCGCCTCTTCGGCCTTTGCGAGCACATCCTCCGGCACCGGCCGGCGCCCGACAATAAGTGTTCCGCGCGCGCGGTCGAACAGCTCTTTTGTCAAAGCGTAGGAAGGGACCCCTCCGAGTTCGTGCTGAATCCCGGGTCTCTTTTCCAGTTCGTACTCAATCATCCAACGGCGGAAACCGATCGGCGATTCTGCTACTATGAGCACTTCCTTCTGATTCAGAATATCGAAGTGGTACTCCATCTTCGCCGCGAAAGCATGTGCGCCTACGCGAAGTCCGCGGCGCAGTGCGATCGTGTGATAGGACATGCCGACATCCGCGTTCACCATGCGACCGTTCACAACGGCGACCAGCTCGCCTTCCACCTGAACGACGAGGACGTATTCGTCCTGCACGCGATAGCGGTAGTATGCCAGCAGTTCAGCGTAGATCCGCGCCGCCACGAGATCGTAGTAATCACGTTCGACATGAATCAGCGGCCGGATGTATGGCAGGATACTCGGAATATCCTTGCGGCCCACCTGACGGACAACCATGTTCTCCCCGCTGGCCAGAACCATGTACTTAGGGGGAAAGGGAGCCATGGGACGTTCGACAGGACGCAACAGTTTCTCGAGGTCAACAGACATAAGCGCCTCCCGGTGAGATTAACCACCCATTTGTGTGTGGCGTTTGCCACAGGTCGATTTAACCAGTTCCCGAGCGTTCTGTCGAATGGAAACAGGGCTGAATGAGGGGGTTACAGGAGATGGGGATGGGAGATGGTTAATGGTTGATGGATGGGAATGGGGACAGGCGATTGATCAAGTACCCTGGAGTCGCAACCAGATCCGCAAAGGCAAGCCAGCAGCCCTGTCTACGCTTCTCAATGTCGCGGGAACTATCGCCCAGAATTCCCTTTTGATTCCCTGACAAAGAACTTCTTTATGTAGAGCAGGTACATCAGGCTGGCGATGAACCACATGGACATGAAGAAGGCCATCGCCGATCCCGGCGGCATACCCGTCTGCTCCATCATTTGAATCTGTTCGGCGGGGAAGTTCATGTGTTCATAGAGTTCGATAAAGCTGACCTTGTAGAACGTGACGGCAGAGGAAACGCCCCATGCAAGCATCAGCAGGAACGCGCACCACCAGCCCGAGACGCGCAGCTTGTACATGGCCCGCGCCGCATAAAGACAAACAGCGGCGGCGGACAGCGTGACGACAGCGCCGGTCGCGCCGCTGATGATTCTGCCGAAAAAGGGGAGAACCCATCCGTACACACCGGTCCACGGCATGAACACACCCCACATAGCGCATAACAGGACCGGACCAAGAACAGACAGGGGACATTTGTCGGTCCAACGCGTCACCGGATCGCGCGCTTCACAGGTCAACTTCACGTTTCTGCGGCTGTAAAACAGGACAAGAATGCCCGGGATGAGAACATAGAACAGCGTCATGAACACCAGCATCACGACCTTCATAACAAGAACCACGCTCGTCGGTATCTGCCCGGTCTCACCCATCCGATCATACATGCCGGGCATCATGAATACCATGAAGAGCAACCCGCCCGCCCCGCACACGAGCCAGAGCCACGACGACACGAGAATCAGTGCCCTCGCCCATCTGCGCGCCATGATCGAACCGATGCCCATCCAGATGAACCAGATGCCCAGCAGCAGGTAGAACAACACGCCGGGAATCATCATGCTCGCGTTCGTGGCGGGCGCGACTTCCCCACCTGCCGACTTTGCGGCAATCATGGCGAAAACCATCAGAGGAACCATCAACAGGCATACCCCTCCGAACAGGATCTTCAGGATCCCGAATACGACCAGTCCGGTTTTCCGGTCCTTGAATCCGGCAACCTGCTCCGCATCCACTTCATTCGTCATCATTCGCCCCCTTCAGAAGGACGCACTCTGACGATCGAGCCGATGATCACACCGGCCACCGTCATTTCAATGATCGTGCCCACGAACCAGACCAAGGCTAGAGATAGAGGAATCGGCATCACGCAGTACGTGCCTAACCCCATCGACAGCCCTGAACTGAAACCGAATATCAGTCCATACTTAACACCGGTTCCGACATTTTTCGGAGAGGCAACAGCCGCATAGAGACCCGTGAACGCCAGGGCGGCGAGAATGAGGGTTACGTGCATAAGCCCCATTTTCATCTCCGCCATCGGACGCCACAGATTGGCCGTAGCTTCGTACATCGGCTGACAAAGCAGTCCGTGAATAACAAAATCCAGAATGGACCAGGCGATGAAGACTGCGACTGTGGCGAGGATTACTCTCTTGGTCATGGTACAGCTCCCTTCGTATTTCAGATATCACCCCTCGAGCTCCGTCGCGATGAGTATTGCAGAATGGCCGGATGCAGGCAATTGCCCTCGGTGAAAACTTCCAGGGCTTGGAAGTTTTTCTAAGGGAATTTCCGAACCTTGGAAGTTCTATCGGCGGCGTTGATCACTGACGACCGGGCTCGCCAAGCCCGGCTACAGGCAGAAGCGCCAGCAGGACAACAGTTGGACAGACCGGCCGCGGGCTGGAGCCTTTGGCCCTGATGGTGGTTATGGAGTCCGTTTCTTACACGGTCCCGGACCGGTCCGTCCATCTAACCAGATAACGGACGGCCCGCGCCAATATTGTCACCGTGACACTTTGCCGTGCGCGGCCACGAACGCGCGAACGGACTGAACATCGTTCGGGAGAGTCGTGCAGCGCGTTTTCGGAACACGCACGGCGATACGCGGGGCGGAAGGTGCTTTGCAGAAAGTCGCGATGTCAGATGTGTCTGCGGGCGCGTCTGCGGGCTGAAGTCCAAGCCACGAATCCACCCATTCCAATCAGCATCGCTGTCGAGGGCTCGGGAACTGCGCCTCCGGGAGGCGGCTCGTCATTTTCAATCAGCTGGAAACCGTTGAACGGCCCTTCCGTACTTTCCCCGCCATCCTCCCAACTGATGGGCAGAAACCCAACGCCTGTGATTCCCGAAAAGACGACATAATCCTGCCCCAGCGTTAACGTGTGCGAGCCACCGGGAACTCCGGTCGTTGTCTGGGTGCCATATCCACCGACCGTGAAGCTGGTATTGCGGAAGTCCAAGTCCCCGGCCCCGTATAGATAGAGCGTGTAATACTTCGATGAGTTGAGACCGTTCAGGTTAAGTGCCGGCGTGCCCGCACCCCAGTCAGTACTCGAAATCAGATAGTCGCTCATCAGGTCCTGCGCATCGGTGGCGACGTTCGCATACGTCCCATGACCCGAGTTCACCGCGAAGCCACCTTCTGGATCACCTTGCCACAACTCCATCCAATATCCAGTTCCAGCTCCCGTAGAGTCGTTGAAGAAGCCCGCGTTGTAGGGATCGGCGCTATCAAGCCTGCCGCCAGTGCCCGCGACACCATTGAAGGACCCGTCCGTCGAGGGATCACGATGATTCCAGTAGTTATTCCCCGGGTCAGAGTAAGCGCCCTGTCCGCTGTACCCAACGGAATCACCGCCACCCGAGCCGCCGGGGGCAAAATCCACATTGATGACAACGGCAGCAAGCCCAATGTGCACAAAAGTGACCTGAAACAAGATGGACAGCACCCATTCCCGGCGCTTCGACACCGATATTGGCGTTCCCCGCTTCATGTGCATTCACCAGCCTCTCGGCAAGATCTAGAGCACATTTAGCACGGACATTTACTGTCTGTCAACTCGATAGACCCGCATACAGCGGCGAATGACCGCCGCTGCGGGTTCCGCTGTTCGGGTTTCGGGGCGAATCCGCATGAGCAAGGTACAGGAAAGTCACCAAACCATGCAGATCAGGCGTGACGGGCCAGGAGCCGCCTGCGGGATGACAGTACGACCATCCCGCCCATCACAAGCAGGAAGGCGGTGGACGGCTCAGGAACTGCCCCACCCGGAGGAGGCTCCTCATCGCTTTCGATCAGCTGAAAGCCGTTGAATGGGGCGATGTTATCCCCATCCCCGTCCCCTTTGTACTCAATCCAGAGAGTATCCATGCCAGCGGCCGGGGTGAAACTGAACAGGACATAGTCGGCATTTGCAGTGAGGGTGTGGGAACCTGTGGTCGCGTCTGTGGTCTTCTGTCCAACATACTGAGCGCCGCCGTAGTCCTTGGCAGTGTCGTCGTCGAGGCGGACATCAAAGGTCGTGTCGCGATCCCACGGACCGGCACCGTACAGATACAGGTTATAATACAGGCCTACTGTCAGACCTTCGACGAACACAGAGCGGGCAAACCCGTCACTGTCCATCTGAAGGTAATCGCTCATCAGTCCTGTGGCATCAGTGGCGATGTCGCCATATCCGCCATGGTCGGTATCCATCGCGAGAGCAACACCATCCGCAGTGCTCAGGGTCATTCCGGAGCCGCTGCCGCTCGAGGTCACCAGAGCTTGTCCGCTGATTCCATTGCCCCCACTGTAGTAACCCCCGTATTCAAATCCATCGTCTGATGGGCTATCCGGAGTCGGAGCAACGACATTCCAAGTGTTGTTCCCCGGATCCGAGTAAGCGCCCTGTCCGGAATAATTGACCGAGTAGCTACCACCGCTCGGCTGGAAATCGACATTGACCACGACGGTCGCGCTGAGTCCCGCGCTTGCCAAACTGAACTGAACCAATAGCACGACTGCCCACAACATATGCTTTGACTTTTTCATATCCTTATCCCCGTGTCTCTTCGTTTCGAAAAATCCCCGTGAATCACGCGCCTATTCCAATCAGAACGACTGAGAACTGCACAAGCCCACGTTTTTTGTAATGAACTATATTCCATATTCTGACCTATAATATTGCATTTAATCAGAACACAATGGCCTAGTCAAACGGATTTTACTGATTCTTTTTCAAACCGCCCAGTGCGGTTTACGTGTGATAGCAAAGGCGTAATAGCGCCTCTTTATAATGACTTACGATACGCATTCCTTAAGGTTGCATATCTATCACATTTGACTAATTGTTTTGGCTGGATATGACTACTTGAATTGAATCGTATCCGGACTCACCTGTCCCCATCCCGGATACAAGCAGCTGGATCGAGATCAAACCACCTTTGCCTTCCTGGTCAAGCGTGACAAGCCTGCCATCATGACGGAGGCCACAAGAAGGATAAGGCCCCATTCGGTGACTGTCGGGATCGAATTGAGATTGTAGTAGAGTTGGAAGCCGTTGAAATGGCCGTCCGCAGACTCGAGATTGTCCCTGATCCAGATAGTGATCGTTCCCGATGCAGTTATGCCGCTGTATACAACATAGTCCTGACCGGCAGTGAGATCGTGCGATCCGTTCGGCACTCCTGTCGTGTTTGTGATGACGCCGTCAATATTGAACTCGCTGCTGACAGCGTCGTTGTCACCGGCACCATAAAGAACCAGAGTATAGTGAACTCCGGGAGGCAGACCGATGATGTTGACCGCGTTGGATTCAGATGCCCACCCCGAGATCAGGTAGTCCCGCATAAGCTCTTTCGCATCGTCGGCAATATTGGCATCAAATCCATTGTTCGGATTCAGCGCAAAACCGCCATCAGGGTCTCCCTTGAAGATCTCCAAGCCTACGCCTGTCGCGGCTCCTTCCGAATCCAACAGACCGGTGACAACATAAGGATCTCCACTGAAATCGAACTGTCCGCCGGACCCGAACGCGCCGTTGTTCGCACCGTCCGTCGAAGGAGCAACGGCGTTCCATGTACTCCCGGGCGTAGCCACTGCTCCCTGAGCCGAAAACGTTTCCGAAGTACCGCCCCCACTGCCTCCGGGCTGAAAATCAACGTTCACATATACAACTTCGGCCGCGGCTGACTGCAACCACCCGGCAAGCAGGGCCATCGTCACACTCAACGTCAGATCCCTTTTCATCTTCCGCCTCCTCAGTACTCTCAGTCCCAGATATTCCTTTTAAGTTGATCCGGCAGCTGTGGCGTGGCACCGGTCTGCTCACAGACGTATGAAGCTACGAGTCCTGCGTTCTCGATAACCGACTCCAGAGGTCGTTTGCGCAGAAGACCTGAACACAATGCGGCCACATAGGAATCCCCGGCACCCACGGTGTCGACCGCGACGGCCGCGAAACCGGGGTGATCGATGATTCTGTCTGGAGTGACAAGCATCGATCCCTGAGCACCGCGAGTGTAAACCGCCATACGTAAAGCGAACTCCTTAACAAGGGCGTGCAGCTGATCCGCGACATCTCCTCTGAGATCACATATCTGAGCTAAGACCGGCAGCTCCTCGTCACTGACTTTCAAGACATTTGCCGACTGCAAAGACGTGCGGATCACCTCGGGGGAATAGAAAGACTGCCGCAAATTGACATCGAATATCCGGATCGAGTCTTCGGGACAGGAGCGAATAAACCGTTGAATGCTGTCCCGGGATACATCACTGCGCTGAGCAAGCGAGCCGAAGCAGACCGCGTCTACCTCTGAGGCCAATTGCTGAAGGCTCTCGTCGAAAGCTATAGAGTCCCAGGCAACATTCTCCCTGATGTCATAATCCGGTTTGCCTCGTTCATCCAGGATAACCTGTACTGTGCCGGTGGGCGCGATAGCGTCACGCTGAATGAAGGTATCTCCCAACCCTAAGTCACGGACAGATTCGATAATCTCATCACCCAAAGGATCCTTGCCTATTCTGCTCACGGGAATGCCGCGTGCACCAAGCTGCGAACAGTGAAAGGCAAAATTTACGGGTGCGCCGCCCATACGGCGGGATTCCGGGAAGACATCCCAGAGCAGTTCTCCGATTCCTACTACGGTATACGCCATCGCTAACTCCAAGTCCGTCCGATCATTTCCATATGGATGACAGCTCCCATCCGATAAATCTCTTCAGGGCTACATCGCCTCGGCGGGAGAAGATCTGTATCCCTCGCCCGTTGTCGCCGGGGTAGACCTGCGACGTCAATACCGCGACGCCATCGTTCACAAAGACCTCTATCGAGCTCTCGTCCACGAACACGTGAAACTTCAGCTGTTTGCCGGCCGGGGTAAATGGCGTCATGACATATTTGGGAAAGCGGTCACTGAACCCGTCGTTGCCGGACGAAACCCTGTCGAGATACAGCATGCCCTTTGCGGAATCGTAGCCCAGCGATACTCTTTTCGATCCGGAGGCACAGAGGTTCAGCCCCACGTCCTGATCGCTTCCCGACAGTTCGAATTCGACCTGGAGTTCGTAGACGTTTATTTCCGGCTTAAAATCCAGCGGGACGAGCGCACCATCAAACGTAGCCTTCGGCATTTCGACGCCCGGCCCACGCAGCTTCTGCAGGGCCGGCAGCGGTTTCTGAA
>JAHIZV010000243.1 GCA_018814445.1 Verrucomicrobiota bacterium
ATGGTCGAGCCTCTTGTCCACAGCTCGAACCTACTTCGAGGATAATTATCCGCGTCACAGAGCGTAGCACGCCACAGGCGCACAAGCTCAAGTCGTGTGATCGAGTTTTCCAACGTCTGGAAAAATCGCCGTGAGAAGTTCCAACGTCTGGAAATTTCGAGCGCGAAAGCTCCAATGATTGGAAGAATGATGTGTCCCCCCCCCGCACCCGACGTGCCAGCGAAGCTTGCACGTCGGCTGCTTCTCCCCCCATAAGACTCCTCGCCGCTGAACGCGGCTCGGAGCAAGGATCGGCGCTAGGCCGCGCCGACTCAACGCCGCCTGCTTGGCCGCAGGCGGCTCTCAGGCCTTGCTGAACGCACGGCCATCTCCGCTGACGCGCAATGCGAACCGCATTGAAGGTTGCGCGGGCACAACCGACGGTGATCGCTCATGCCAAGCTCTCAGTGCCCGCGCTTCTTGCGGAGCATCCGCTCCGGGTCAGCCGCGAAACGGCTTCCGTGGTGTCGAGCGTTGCTCGGCCTCTTTGAATCTTCAGCAGCATCCCCACACGCTCTTCCAGCAGCATCCAGACGCTCTCTGACCGGCCCTTCGGGCCGTCCTTCCTCGCGTGGCCTTCGGCCTGTATCTGGCTCGCAGTCTGGTACAGCGCGAGCGCGGCGCGTATGGCACACTCAACGAGAGAACTGCGCCGGACAAGAACTGGTAAGCAGGTAGTTGTGCTTGCTCAATCTCCCAGCTGGTTAGTCGTCACGCCAAGTTGGAAGAACGCGGGGGGCTCTTCAACGTGGGTCGTGTAGCAGTTCATCGGCGGGGTGGCATCGATATTGCTGACCATATATCCCGTGAACCCTGTCACAAGGTCGTATGCCATGCCGATATGGTAGTACCGGTTTGACACGCTCGGCCAACACAAGATGAAGTCCCCGGCAACCAAGCCTGCGTCGGCATCGCACACATAGAACTTGGAGTCACCGATCGAGGGGTCGGTGCCCGCGACCGCCTCTTGCGCATCGGTCATGCCGTCGCCATCGTAGTCCTTGTTCCAGTCGCGGACCGTTATGGTCCTTCCAATTGACCATCCCGACATATTCGACGGGCGCGGCTCGCTGCAAGCGCGGGCGGTGACTGAACACTCGCCTTCGGCGTCCCATGTATGGGGGACCGTTGCAGATCCCCACGTCGATGTGTAACCGTCACCCCACGCGAATTGGTACTCGACCGGACTGCCAACCGAACTGCTGCTCCCGGACACCGTAAAGGCGACAGGATCGTCGATATAGACGATCGACGGTCCAGAAGGAATCTGCGGAACCGTGACCGTTTCCGACTGCACGGTAACGAAATGGTGCCCGCTTTCTGCCCGGTTCCCGGATTCGTCCCACGTTTCGCCCCAGTACTCCAAGGTTTGCCCAGGTGCGACGCCAGAACCAATCGAGTGCGCCTTGTTCCAGCTCGACGCGTTGATACTATCCCAGGAGTTCTCATGCCACGAACCATCATGCCAGTGAACCGTGACCTTCTTGAGATGGTTGTTGTCCGAAGCCGACATATTCAGAGTGACTGCCTGTGTCTCGATGGGCGTGGCCGGTGAAGCAGAGATGGTTATGCTGGGATCAACGGACTCCTGAATACGGAAGTAATCAGTGTACTGAAGCTGCCAAGAGCTGGTCACAGGATTCTTAACGTAGAACTTCACGGTCCAGTCGCCGCACATGTACTCACGGGATGTGCCGGCAAGGGACATGGTTTGCCAATGCCAGGAATCGTTCCACCATTCATGCGGGCCACGGTCATCCGGGAAGGAGTACTCTCCGTCAACCTCCTTGTGACCGTCGGGCGCGTAGAACTCGGTCTTCACATCCATTCCCTGGCAACGCTTCTCGAAGTGATGGAGGGCCATAACCTGCGGGTCAGTGGTCAGGAAAGTAGTCTTTCCTCCGCTCGGTATCGGATTCTCATCGTCGTTGGTATTGCACGTCCAGTGGTTGACGAAATCCCATGCGACAACGTAGTACTCAGTGGCCTTGCGATCGTCATCCACGTAGAACTTGATCCTATACTTGCCAGGATTCTGGGCCATGCTCTGGCCGCTGATGAGGAATCCCCAGTACCAATAGCCCCATTCGTCGCTTGCAGGGAAGGCGTTGTCTTCCGAGAGAGTGCTCCCATATTGCGACCCGGACGGGTAGTAGAACTTGAGCGCAAAATCGAGGTCGGAACTGAGGTCCGCGTTGTCGATCAAAGCAAGCAGGTCAACATGATCATCGGCCGTGCGAAACGCGTCCTTGTACCAGTAGCTGCAGTAGCCGTCGCCTTCATCCTCGACCTTCCAAACGACATGGGTTTCCAGGTCGTAGCTGCCCGTGCCTCCATCTCCGGACACGGAGACGTAAATGTAGTCGGTGTCGGAAAGACTGTCGTCGGTCACGTACACGCTCACATTGCGGGATGACCCTGGCCCCACGACACTGCGGCTGACAATGTTGCCATTCAGAACCGGGGTGGTGTAGGTGCCCGAACCCGTGTCGATGGTGGCAGTGCCGTCAACAGGATCTCCGTTGTTGTAGGTCGCTGTTCCAGAAATCGTGATCGTGTCGTAGGGTTCGATACTCGTGTCGGAAGCATTGGCATTGACGCTAATCGAAGTTGGGGGTGCACCGGGCTGGTCCTGAATGGTAAATGAGAAGGTGTGATTCGGGCCTTCGTCACCATCTCCGTCACCGTCGAGCGTATTATCGGCCAGATCTCTGATTCCAGTGGTGAGTGTTACGGTGACGTTCTCTCCGTACGAGAAATCACTACTAGGATTGAGCGTCAGGCGGTAGTTGGCTGGGCTATAGCTCAGACTCGCGCCGTGCGAACCGCTCGATGATCCGACAACAGAGACGTTCCCGGCAAAGCTCGCCGAGTCCAGATTGTCGGCCGCGAAGGTAACAGCAATATCCGTATTCCGTGCCGTTGAATATGCCCTCGACACAATCCTCGGGGGCAGCGTTTCGGACCACATCATCCCGGAACTGTAGAACTGGTTTGGCACAACGAAGGCCGAGTAATCGGTAAAGGGCACATGGTCAATCTCGTCGTCGTCTGGCGTCGGGTCCAAGCCTGCCACCTCGTAGCACCTTTCCACGAAACCCACGCAACTGAATGCGTTGAAATCATCGGTCAGAAAAAGGCCTGAGTCTATTTCGTCAATGTCCCGATGCCCACCTTTGGCGTGGAAATCATCAGGCGGTTCTGCGGGCTCTTGGTATTCCAGACTGGCGCTTCCCCAATAGTTCTCGCAGACGCTCCAGTAGCTTATAGGAAGATCAAGCTTCTCTTCAGCGTAGGCCACGATCTCTTGGCGTTGGGCGGGTGTGGGAGCGGGGGTGGTGGTTCTGGAGCCCCGGAAGGCGGAATCACCTGTCTTGTCAGTGAAGAATGTAAGCTTTTCAGCGTAGATGGCACGAGTATCGTAGTAGGAGGTAGCATCACCGCCACCCTTCAGAAGCGTATAGCCCGATGTGCTGTGCCAGTGGGGCTCGCAGTGAATGATTCCTTGGTTGCTGAAGTCGTAGTAAAGGCCAACATACACACCGGCATGTCCGGGCTTGTCAGCGGCGAAATGGCCGAAGTTGAAGAAGAGCCCGTACAGGAAGTCCAGCCATCCAGGCGTGTACCCGCTGTCGTGGTAGATCGCATCGCCAATCTCACCAGGCGGATCACCTTCTCCGGCATAGGTCGGGCTTGGATACAGGAAGCAAACGGTCAACAGCGCGAGTGATAGTAGCCGAATAGTCCTCATGGAACTTTCTCCTCGATAGTGTCGATGGCATCGTCGAGTTTCTGAATTACGTAACTGTCGGAAATGGTCGTCCTCAAGTGCTCTAGAATCGGTACGGCTTCGGCATCGTCGTGTGCAATGAATACGTCGCATGCCAAACGGACACCGTATCCGTCCGTTTTCTCGATGTTCGCCCGTAGAGAGGCAAGGTCCGAAGGGGTCGCGTTACGGGCCAGTGCCGCGGACGCTGCTTTGCGTACGTGGGGGTAGTCGCTGATGTCAGACAGGGTCGCAACCAATTGGGCAGACACCTGTTCGTCGGAAACCGTTTGGGCGGCGAGCGCGGCAGTGTATCGCATTTCCCGATTCGTGGACATAAGGCCCTGCTTCACGACCGGGAGTGCATTCGATGTACCCATTGCTCCCAGCGAGTAAAGCGCAGTCGCACGGATTCGGGCTGGTTCTGCGTTGTCATTCGCTGCTGAAAGTAACGTCGAGACCGCTTCCTCATCAGTGAATCGCCTGAGAGCGTAAAGCGAAGCGTTTCGCACCTCAATGGGTGCAGAAGGATCTTGTACTTGCTCTGTAAGAAGGCGTTGTGATTGGCCATCCTGGCTTCTGCCAAGGAGCGACATTGCCATTGCCCTTGCATGGTCATCACTGTCACCGGCGATTTCTCGCAAGCGCGCTTCAGCATCGTTCTCAGTCCTGCCTCCCAGAGCCCGTATAGTCTCGGCTCTCAACGCGTGCTCGGCGGTATCACTTGATAGGGCAATCAGAGCGTCCAAAGTGGCTGCATCCTCCATTCGCGCCATGATTCGCACCATCGCCGCACGCACAGTTGGCAACATCAAAGGATCAAGCGCCAGCGCGGTGATCTCAGTGATGTAATCCTGTGGTCGCGTACGCAGGACCTCGATCAGCGTCGCGACCTCTTCCACGTCACCTCGCTCCAACGCCTCTCGCAGAGCGGCGGTCAAGTCCTGAGGAGGGGTCAGTGTGGAATTATCCGACGACTGTCTAGAACTACCACCAGCGGCACGGGCAGATCTGTGGGCTGTCTTCGCCGCACTGACGATTTGAGTCGGTGGAATGGCCTGCCTACGGACTCGGACTGCTGACGAGTCACCAGATGAACCGCCTCCAACGGTTGCAGGAGATGTAGCGGGGGGCGGCGGTGGATACTTGCGGGATCGGGGCACGATCCATAGGCCGCCAGCAACAAGGAGAGTAGCGGCGATAAATACGATGAGACCCAGACTGTGTTTCCGGCCCCTCTGCACTTGTATTCAACTCCCCACAGCAAGAAGAGGTGCGGACATCCGTCCCACCCCGCAGAACGGTCGCGAAGCACCAGCAAGGAAAGTGAAATAGAAGAACCAGCGCCCCGACCCTATCCTCAGGTGAGTTTGTTACATAATAAGCGTAGTATCGCAAGATGGCTTTTCACATCGTCACACAGGAATGCGAACTGTGGGCTGGCACGGGAGAGAGATGGGGCGTCAGCCAGTAGATGCCAGATCGTCCAAGAACTCGGACGGCGGTTGCACACCCGTAACAATCAGACGGTCTCTCGCCCTTGTGCATGCGACGTATAGGAGATGCCTTTCGGTGTTGTAGACATCCTCCAGGTCGGCCATATCGCCGACGGATTCAATCCGCATTTGAAGTGGTAACACTTCGTCATCGCAGGCCATGACTGCAACCGCCCGGAACTCCAGACCTTTGGCCAGGTGCATAACGCCTATGGATACATGGTCACTGCGGATATTGACGCTGTCTGAAAGCTGCAAGGCTTGGAGTTGAGCCGCCTCAACGGCTTTCTGCGCCCTCGGCATCTCCATGATGGAACGCACGAAGATGCCGATTTCGTGAGGGCGGTATCCCTCGGCGATCAGGGCGCGCAGCCATTCACCGACTGCGACGGATTCGGCATTCGGGTCGTTCTCAATACGGATGAGCGGGGCCATGCCGTTGAAGACGGAGATGGTCCCGGAGCGTGACTCCTCATTTCCGTCAAAATCTGTCAGCCTTGGCGGGAGAAGACGATCTGCCTGCCGTCGAATCTGGTGCGAGGTCCGGTAGTTGACGCGAAGTGTGTGAGAACGGCCTCGGATGTCAACACCGAGCGATCTCCACGAGAAGGGCTGCTGGAATATCCTCTGCCCCAAATCGCCAGTGAAGAAGAGACCGTCCTCCCGGTCTCCGCCAAGGGCGGCCAGGAATCTCAATTCCGGCACTCCCATGTCCTGCGCTTCGTCAACGACAACGAAGTCGAAGGGCACCGTTCTGTCCTTCTTGATCTGCGTGGCGCTGTCCGCAAGGGCTTCTGCAACTGTTGTCCTGCCCGTCTCGTGCAGGCGCGTTCTGACCTGCTCGAATACTTGCCAGAGCATCGCCCGCTGCTTCTCTGCCAAGCGAGTCTTCCGACCGAGGCGCTGCACGTCTCGGTACTCATCCCAAGAATGTAACTGCCATGCGTCAACGACCCGCGACCATTCATCCCACAAGAAGCGCTGCGTGAAGCGCGACTCCTCGACGGATTCGGAGAATTCGGCGAGCAGTTTCCTAATGTCCTGGTCTGTGGCAATGTCCAGTTTCCCCAGCTTGGCGGCCGCGAGGCGCAGCCCGGCATCGGTGATGGACTGGACCTCAAGGCGTTCGGCAAGCATGGGTTCACTGGCAATCAAACGACGAACGCGGGCCGCAAGGGCGCTTGCCAACGGGTCTGAGAAGGTAACGAGTAGAACGCGCGCGTCCTGGTGTTCACGGGCAAGATGGACGGCGCGATGAAGCGCAACAATCGTCTTACCCGTTCCGGCCGATCCAGATACCCGAGCAGGCCCGGTGTATCGTTTCTCGACGAGTTTGCGCTGTTCCGGGTGTAAGAAGACGATCCATTTGTCCCATGGATACTCAAGCGCACGCTCCAATTCGGCACGGTTCGCCATGGTGCGGAATCTGCGTTGTGCATCCGGGTGCTCGAACGGGTTGTCACCGGCCGCCGCAATGGTGGCAGCAACGGGAGTGCCCCCGGTTGCCAATTCCAGCAATGCTTCCGCTGCTTCATTTGGCAGGCGATCCGCCACCGTGAGGATTGTGTCCTCATCCGCCTTCTGCACGTCCTCAAGCCATTGTTCCGGCACGCCATAGCCGAGAAGCTGCTCGTCAGGCACATCCTTGAACAGGAGTCGTTTCTTCTCCGCCTTCGGCGATTCAGCAACGTACTGGATTACCGGGACTTCTCGGACACATTCGCGCAGTTCGACCAATTGAGCCGCACCGGTCTTTGGGTGCCTTTCCAGTCTCCTGCGCTCTGCCCACTGATACGCCTGGTCGTGATGTGCTGCGTAGCAGAGCAGTAGGCTTGCTTCCGTCTTGTGGACGATGACACGGATATCTCTGCCCGCACGGATGGACCAGAAGTCCTTGTCCTTGGCTCGATCAACGCGATGGAACTGCATCCCCGGATTCGCCGGGTTCACTTGGAGATCAAACGCCGTGGTCTTCACCGCCTTCTGCTCATCAGCGGTTAGCCGGGCGAGGCTGTCGGTGAACGTGTCTGCTATGCGAAACTCGGTCATTAGATTGCCTATCTGACCGTGTGTGCCCGCGGATCAGGATTCATAGGTACATTTCCGCATATTCTGGATAGTACCTGTAGATGCGCTCGTAGTCGTCTAAGTCCTTCTTGCTCATCCGGAATTCCGGCTTCCACTTCTTATCCTTGCGGGGCATCGCCGAGTCTAAGCTCAGCCGCTCCTTCCTCGTAACGAGCGGGACCCGGATTTGGTAAGGTCGCGTTGTGAGTTTGGTCGTGATGAAAGGAAGTTGTTCCTCTCTGATTTGATTCAGCTTGGGTCGCTCATTGTCGGTTGCTAACATGCCGCCGATAGTCAGCATCTCATGCCCATCCTGATACCAGATATTGAAGAGCGGGAAGAAGTCAACGTGGGGGCGACCTACAAGGCCGCTGGCGATCACGGACCGGAGTATGCGAATGTTGGCCTCAACTATCTTACTTCGAGCGAAATCCTCCGTCTTTGGGTTCAGCCAGAGGTAGGGCATTGCCTCATCCTCGAAGTGCTCCTTCCATTCGGGAGGCCCATCACCCCCTGGTGGCATAGCGTCAACCGTAACAATGAGTATCGAGCCAGGGGACAGATTTGTCAGTGCCAGCTTCAGGGCCTTCGTAACATCACTGTCCAGAACGCAGTCATAGTCCAGCCACACGATATACTTCTCGTCAGGAGAAATGCAGGCGACGTACTTGGCGATGTCTCCCGTGCGAACATCAACCGCCTTGAATGGCTTGTTGAACTCCAGCCTCTTCTTCGCGGACGCCTCCAGCTCAACGCTCGTCATCTTGGATATCCCCAAGTGTTTGTGGAACATGGCGAAATCGACGAAATAGACAGATCCCATTCCCATGTAGTGATAGTTGGAAATGGAGAAGCCCAACTTCGTGAGTCGGATGAAGGTATCTAGGAACATTCGCCGCTCGACCTGCTTGGCTGGTCTCAGGGCATAGTGGACTTTGTCGAAGCTAGCAGCGCCTATTCTCACGAGATTCCCTCCTGCTCAAGGAAGTAATCGAACGTGTGCCGCCCAACCGCACCAGCTGACAACCTTCGCCTGAGGTGTTTTTTGACCTTCTCAAGCTCTTCCTTTTCAACATCGTACTGTACGCTTGTCTTGGTGCTCTTCTTCCTCTTCGGCGGTGTGAAGTCTGTTCTTCTTCTGCTGGTGACGGATCCGACGCTGACCCGCTTGATCAATGTTCCGATCTCCTTGTCGACAGGCTCCTCATCGGAACGTGTGGCACCGTAGAGGTCGGAGAGGTAGGAAAGCACGGGTTCTGAAATACTAGCCATCTTGTTTCGGACCCGCAGATAGACGGCAGACTCCTTGTTTAGACCGCGTTTTGTGGTCGTCCATGGCAGCTTGTGGGCATCATCAGATTCGAAGAACGCGAGCCCTATAAACTGGCGGAACTTCGGATGGAACTTCTGCATAGGAGGAACACCCCATCCCGAGAGCGCGCTCTGATCTGCGTCTAGCACTATCCGGCCATTGCACGCAACATACCAGCCAGCTCTGTCGACCGGCCATCGCCCACGATCATCTGTTGCGGCAATACTCGCGTATAGCCTTGCCTTGACCCCTTTCGCGGGAGAAAGCTCCTCGTACTGCACTTTGCCAGCCCTTGCTACCGCCAAGGGGATGTCGTAGGGGCGTATCACTTCCCCATTCACGAGAACGCGGACATACTTCTCCAGAAGGAACGCATATGTTACGGAAATCTCACGGCCCAGCGCGGTCTCCAACAAGCCGTCTTGGAGACGCATCTTCACCTCATCGTGGAGGCGCGTAACCGTGATCTCTGTGCCCGCTTGAGCGCTGCTAGTGCCGGAAATTCTCTCGAGAGGAACCTTCCAGTCGTCCAGACTGCTGTCATCCTTCACCCATTTTCGCACATCGAGCTCGCAGGTGAAGCCGTTCTCTGTGGTTTGCGACCTGATCGAAAAGTAGTTGCCCATCTTGAACAGCGCTCTCTTGAGCCCAATACCGTAGACCCCAAGATGCCCAGAAGTGCTCTCCGGTGAGTGGCCGAAATTGAAGGCCTCCTCCATAGCGTAGTCATAGTCAATGCCCCCACATGTGTCCTTTACGGTGATCTCCTTCTGGGAGTACGTGAGTTCGATAGTTGGCAACCTACGCCTTCTGGGGGCTCGCGTTGTACTGAAGATGCTCTGCGAGATGTCGGCTGGCGAAATGCCACGTGATCGAATGACGCCGTCTATTGAGTTGTCAAGAAGGTCGAGAATGCACTCCTCTAAAGAGATATCGCGTGTGAACATATCTATGAAGAAACGTTTCTTGGGGTGGGCATTTGCGTCTGGCATATCAGGCCGGTCCTTTCTCTGGAATATCTTCACACGCTCGCGTTGACATCAGCTCACAGTATTCCTTCTCGGAATCCGATACCACGTATCGCATTCCGGCAAGGCGGGCGGCAAGGATTGTCGTGCCTGAACCGGCAAAGGGGTCAACGATCAGCCCGCCCTCTATTCCGCTAAGGGTCGTGACTCGTTGCGGAATGATGAGAGGCAGCTCATTTGCGGCACGGGTCTTCTTCTTGTGGTGGCGCACGGGGCTAATATCGTCCCACACATCACTCAGATTGATGCCGTTCTCAACATACTTCTTGTATCCACCGTAATCGCGGAGGTCCTTCTTGCATCGAGCACAGATAGGCTTTGGTACTTTGGGGCGGTTGAAAGCCCCTGGCTTCCCCTTTGTGTAGTAGGTCAGGGCATAGTGCGCCGGATAGAGATGGTCGCCACGCACAAAACCGTTTTTCATGGAGATTGCAATCCAGTGCCTGAAGTCCAGATGTTCTTCTAGGAAAGGGCTGAGCCGGATTGCCCACTTCGGTATGTGGTAGAGATAGAGTGCCCCGCCGTCCTTTAGGACTGCCGCGCTACGAGAAATGACCTTTTCCATGTATTGCAGATACTCGGATTCCTTCTTCTTATCGTGGTGACTCCCGTTCTTTCCATAGCGTTTCCCGAGATTGAAAGGCGGGTCCAAGAAAACGATGTCAGCGCATTCCTCGCGAAGCGAATCAAGGACGTGCAGGGCATCATCGCAAACGATCTCCCCGTGCTTGTGCCGGTAGACGACGCCCTTGTATGTCCCCTGCCACCATCGGCAGCGGGATTCCTTCAGCGGTTTCGTTCGTGCTTTGTTGGGAAGTTCCAGCATTACCCTACACCTTGAACACCTTCATCACCTCGTCCCCGAGGTGGTTGATTACCTTGACCGCGATCCGGCCGGACGATGGTTTGTCGAATGGTCGTGATGTATCGCTGTTGAGTGTCTCCCATGCTTCTTTATTGATCTCGGCTTTCAAGGTTGTCTTGAGCGCCTTGTAGGGATCGTTCTGGCCAAGGAAGTAGGCGTGCCGCACGAAGAAGCTCTCTTCGTTGTAGTCGGTATCAATAAACCAGCACGCAATGCCTTCTGCTCCGTCGCTCCGCACTTCGCCGGTTTGTGGATGGAATACGTCCACGCCATTGACCTTCACCTGGATTCGGCCATCTTCGGCATCAAGGATGTCGATATCCGGCTCGCCGAAGATCACAAATAAGTTGCCCTTGCCGGTGTTCTTCAGGTCATCGGCCATGTGCAGGTCGGCGTTCATCCGAGCCTTGAGAACGGGGACCTTGCCCAGCTTGTCGAACTCCGTCGCGCGAGCGTCGTAGTTGAAGGCACAGGCAATGAGAACGTCGAAACCGGCGTCGGCCGCTTCGCGAGCGGCTGCGACAAGATCGGGACGGGCCACCGTCCCGAACTCCGGGCCGATGAAGACGCCGGCCTTCTTCTGCGCGCCGGATTCCTTGTTGCCTTCGGTGTAGCGACCCTCCGCGCAGATGTAGTCACCAGGCCAGCCAGTGAGGGATGAAAAAGCGATCTTGTCTTCCTTGTGGGCTTGCTGAACCCCGGCCATCTTCAGATTCTCAAGGATGATCTCCCCAAAATCCCGCTTCTCGCCGTAGGGAACCTTTGACTCAGCGACATGGTCAATCAACTCGTCCTCTTCATCGACGCCGAGCACTCGATGCGGTGACAGGCTCTCCACCGTGAACGGCCCCGCGACGCGTACCTTCTTGTTGTCTTCATACGGCTTGTCGTAAAGGAATTCGTAGTCGGCCTTGGCCGCGATGGAGGCGTCTACTTGCTTTTGTCTCGCAATGCGCGCTCCCCACCACTCGGCATGTAGTTCCTTTACCTCTGCCGACCAGCCGTCTTCAGCATCGCGCGGCACCTCCCATTCCTCCCACTTCTGCCTGACAGCCTTGTTGAGCTTATCACGCAACCGCTCCAGTGATTCCTGGGACTTCTCCCAAACCACGTCGA
Source organism: Verrucomicrobiota bacterium (assembly GCA_018814445.1). Taxonomy (GTDB): domain Bacteria; phylum Verrucomicrobiota; class Kiritimatiellia; order JAHIZV01; family JAHIZV01; genus JAHIZV01. Next base: position 11,693 of record JAHIZV010000243.1, read on the forward strand.
TTTCGGCGTTGTTGGCGATGGACTTGAGGGTAATGTGTGGAACGCGTTCACAGACGAAGCCGTGGCGGATATTGCCGTGGGTTGGCTTCGTGGACGGGATAGTGCGTGTGATGTCGACCTCCCTGTTCTGCCCATCCTTGCTATCTGCGAGCAAGTAGAACGGATACCGTGCACCCATGATCCGAGCACGAGCAAGCGCAAGCGCCACACGAGAAGTGTCGATCGTGATCCACCGTCGGCCCCACTGCTCGGCAACGTACGCCGTTGTGCCGGAACCGCAGGTCGGATCAATAACGAGGTCTCCGGGGTCGGTGGCCATGAGCAGGCAACGCTGCACGACTTTCGTGGACGTTTGGACCACATACACTTTGGGGTCTGCATAACCAGAGATAACTGTGTCATCCCATGAGTTCGAGAACGTCACAGCAGAGTAATCATCGGCGTATCGTCGATATCGGAGCCTCTTGCCGATCCCAATGAGTCGTCCTGCACGCTCAAGTCGCGGCATGCCCTCACGCGACGCCTTCCAGTGAGTATTTGGCGGCAAGTTGTAGACGACGCCTTTGCATTCAAATGGGTAGGTGCCAGCATCGCTTGCGCCCTGGGAACTCATATCCCCGGGCATAAAGCGAACATCCCCAGTTCCGCTCAAGGCCCTGATCTCATCTTCTCCCGTGTATTGCGTGTCAAGCAGGGCATCTGACTTCTCCGCTAAAACTCGGCGATACTTGAGGGAGTCGAGATCGCGCGCATACCAAAGGGCGTAGTCATAGACGTTCTCCAGATAGCGCGCTCCCGTGCCAGAGGTCTTCTTGAATGCTATCACTGAGACGAGATTACCTTCCCCAAAGACTTCGTCCATCAATGTGCGGATGCGATGTACGTTCTCATCTCCAATCTGCACGAATACGGAACCAGATTGCGATAGCAGATCCCTGGCAACAGTCAGCCGATCCCGCAGGTAGGTAAGGTAAGAATGTATGCCATAGCGCCATGTGTCGCGGAACGCTTTGACCTGCTCTGGTTCGCGGGTGATGTGATCGGCCTTCCCATCCTTCACGTCACGATCGGTCGTTGACCACTGGAAATTGCTGTTGAACTTGATGCCGTAGGGTGGGTCGAGATAGATGCACTGCACCTGGCCGCGTAGCCCTTCGCGTTCAGCCAGTGACGCCATCACCTGTAAGCTATCGCCGAGAATCATGCGGTTCGACCAGTTGGCGTCATGTTGGTAGAACTCGGTCTTCGCCCCTTCATCGGGCAGACCGTTGAAGTCGGCGAAAAGGTCCATCTGGTTCTCGGCGGCTTTGTCGGCCGAATCGCTCTGCCGCAGGAGATCGTCAATCAAGACTTTAGGATGCACCTTTTCCTGGATGTAGAGTGGGGACGCCTGTACAACAAGGTCCGACCAGTCTTGCTGGTCCTTGCCACGCCAGACAAGTTGGGGGTCAAGATCACGGTTTCGGCGTTCGTACGCGACCTGAACGGGGCTCTTGTCCACCTCCGCCATCATGGCTTCATATTCGACGGTCGGGATGTTCTTTCGCGACGCTTCTCCGTGCGTGAGCGTAGCGACTTTCTTTTTCGCCTTTGGTTTGCGATTCGCGGCCATAGTCTTCCTCACAACGCCTGGTCGGCGGCTACATTCTCAATCATCTTGTTGAATTCGGACTCAACCCGTGCCTCAAAGTCAGACTGGATTTCGTAAACATCGGTGAACTCGGCAAACGCCCACCGGCCATAACTTCCGTGGTTGTTTACGCCGGGAATCCAGTACGCCTGCATGGTGTTCTTCTTGTCCTTGGCGTCCTCGCCGCGATAGCCTTTGATTTCAACGACGAGATTCAGAAGGTCGTCGTCTCCCCTGCCATCGTCAACGCGAACGATGAAATCCGGGATGTAGGTCCGGGTTTCAGAGCCGTAGCGATACGGGACTTCCAGTCCAAGGTTGTGATTCTTGACGTAGGATCTGACCTTGGGGTGGCTTTCGGCAACGCGGCAGAATTCGGCTTCCCAGTCGCTGTCGAGAATCACCCAATTGATATGGCAGCGCGCCGCGGCCGTCTCCCAGCGTGATTTCTTCGATGTGTTGAAGTTGACGTGAATTGTCGATCCGGTCGGGTTGTAGGGGTCGAGCACAGCCTTGATCGGACGGCCATCTTCCATTGAGACCGTGATGGCCGCGGTGATTCGCTCGCAGGCCATGTCGGCAAGTTCCTGATACATGAGCTGCGCCGGATAGGTGCCTCCCTTGCACACAAGGCATTCGTTTATCCACTGCTTGGCAATACGCTTTAGCTGCCCGAACAGGTGAAGTTTCGGATCATCGCCCGGGTCCCGCCACTTGGTTTCGAGCAAGCGGCGCGTGAGATTGAACAGAATCGTGGACTGCCGCATGTCTCCGAGGTGCTCCAGGCTGAGGTCGATGCTTTCGCCAATGATGCCCTGGTTCTTCGTGACGGACGGACCGACGAGATCTGGAGTCAGTTCGAGAATGGAGTCCGGTGAGAACTTGGCGGTCACGCGTTCTTCCGGCAATTCGACACGATAGCCCTGAACGCGAGGAAAGGTAATCTCCAGCGGGTCGCGGTCGGGGCGCACGGCGTGGACATGGATCGTTTCGCGCGGAGGCTGTGGCGGTGCCACAACCGGTTTGGCTGTGAAATCGAAAGGTATCCCCAGGATATCCGCATACTCAACATTGAAGAGGTTCGAGTCATTCAACTCGTAGGACTGACGACGCAATGCTCTACCAATGACCTGCTCGCAGAGGAGTTGCGTGCTGAATGCCCTGACGCCGAGTACGTGCGTCACCGTGTTCGCGTCCCAGCCTTCGGTCAGCATTCCCACGGAAACGACGCAACGGATAGAACCGCCGAGCCGTCCCTCTTTGCCGACGGTGTTCATTACTTCCCGCAGGAGCTCTTGATCCGTGATGTTCTCCGCCTGCTGTCGGTCTCCTGTCCGTTCAACTATGTCGCGCCTGAACCGCTCGATTTCATCGGCCGCCATCTTACGGAAGTTCTGGTCCAGAGCCTCGCCGGATTCGAGCTGTACGCTGTCGATCAGCAAGGTATGCGGGATCGCCAGTTGATTGCCGGTTTCCTCATGAAAGTTCCTGAACAGCGGCAGGCGTCCATTGACGAGTGTCGTACTGTCGTCGTCGTTCTCCCGGTAGAAGCCCGAGATGTAGTCGTACACCAGTTTGGAGGTGGACGTGTTGTTGCACACAACAATGAAGCACGGCGGTACTCGTATACCCGCTTTGTCCCAGAGGCCAAACGTTTTCTCGTAGTAACCGTATAGCGCTTCCAGCGCCGTCTGCAATTCGACGGGCAGACTCAACGGATCAAGGGTCTTCGCTTTGCCTCGGCCCTTCTTGGGCATGCGCGTTCTGATGTGTTCCCATAGGTTTCTGAACTTGGGCATCTCGTTGCCGGGAATGTTGTCGGCGATGGGAACACGCGGAAGCTTCACAATCCCGCATTCAATGGCATCCATCAGGGAAAAATCGCACATCGTCCACGGGAACAGTGTGCCTTCGGCATAGCCAGATCCGCTCAAGAAGAATGGGGTAGCGGACAGATCCATGACTCTTGCTATGCCGAGTTTGCGCTGCACGGCTTCGAGACCCGATATCCAAAGGCGTGCGGCTTCGTTGTTCTGTTCGGCTTCCTTGCGTTCGTCGCCCGTCAACGCGATCTCGTCCGCGTCGAGCCGTTTCTCCCTGTAGCAGTGATGGGCTTCATCATTCAAAACGAGGATGTTCTTCATACCCATCAGTTCGGGCATGACACGTTGTAACATCTGGCCTTCTGTTTCGACAGTCTCCACTGCTCTGCCTTCCCGGCCCTGCAACAGGGCGCGGCCGCCTTTGGATATGTCCATCGTTTCGCGCAGCTTGAACGCATGGAAATTCGTGATCACGATCCTTGCGCGGTCAATCTCGGGGAGCATGTCGCTCGGGACGAGCTCACGGCCGCGGTAGTAGCTGTCGGGATCGTTCGATTGTAGGACTCGGAGTCGGTCGCGGATGGTGATGCCCGGCGTAACGACGAGGAAGCCACGGGTGAAACGCTTGCTGCCGGGCCGTCTGACCGCATTGATTGTTTGCCACGCGATGAGCATTGCCATGACGGTTGTCTTGCCCGCACCCGTTGCCAGTTTCAGAGCTAAGCGCAGAAGCTCAGGGTTCGCCTGTTCGTTCGCGCCGATAAGATGATCCAGAAACGCCCGACCCGGGCCGCCGATCGAGGGCGCAACTTCGGTCAGCCATATTGCAGTCTCGACGGCTTCTATCTGACAGAAGAAGGGCCTGTAACTACTGAACGAATGATGTCGCCAGTGCTGGAGCAGGCGAGCGGTCTCGGGTGTAACGCGCCATTGGCTGGGGTCAGGAAGAGCGCGCCATTTGTCAAGGTGTCCACGGACGGTATTAATAACGGATGTAGGGTCGTACTGCTGTTCCTCAGTCGAGAGCCCTTTACCTTCGTCGAACACCAGTTCTTTCTGGCCAGCTGCTCGTTTCCTCTTCTGGGGTTTCGGGATGGGCGTTATGAACTCGACGCGTCGACGGGTGTCTATGATGCGCTGGGTTGGCTGCCCGCTTTCATCGAGTTCCCAGTGACGAGAAGGATACTCGTACGGAGAATTCAAAACGGGTTGTTGAAAGAATTCGTCCTGCATCTCAGTTCCCGTGCCTTGGTTTCTGTCCCGCCTTGCCGGAACGAACCCAGTCGTTCACCTCATCCTTGCTGAACTTCCAGAGTCGCCCCACTTTGTGGCAGGGCATCTTCTTCTTGTTGATCCATGTATAAACCGTCTCGCGCTTGATTACCAGGTGCGCGGCGATCTCGTCGACGGAAAGCCAGCGGTCATGATCCATCATCTTTGCGCCTCATGCTGTGTCGTGATTGGTGAACCAATAAGTAGGGTTCTATTCCATTCAATCACAAGAAACAAGGAGATTGACGTTTGACTGGCTGAGATGCCGGTACGGGCAAAGTAGTATGTCGGCTGAGAAGCCGTGAGACGACTTCCGCGGAGCGCCTGACATGTTGCAGCGCAAGATGGCTGGGGCGACCACAGCGTGAGCGAGCCTGCGCAGTCCACGCGGCCGGTGGGAGCAACGCGGACAGCGGGTTTCCGGATGCCTGCCGCCTTGTGAACAAGCGTGTGCATGTAATACCAACGGATGGACTTTGGCGAACACGTTCTGCGGCGGATTGCGGCGGCGGCAGGTTCACGCGCGAAATCGGGGGTATGGGGAACTCCCCATCCTTCCTTTTGCAGGCGCACTTACGCGCGAACGCCGCGCGCCGCAGCAAAAGGCGACGCGCCCGGCCCTTGGGGGCCGTCGGCGCAAGGGGGGGACAATGAGGGAACGTGCGCGAATAGTGCACACCTTGGAAGGACGGCCCGAAGGGCCGGTCAGAGAGCGTCTGGATGCTGCTGGAAGAGCGTGTGGGGATGCTGCTGAAGATTCAAAGAGGCCGAGCAACGCTCGACACCACGGAAGCCGTTTCGCGGC
>JAHIZV010000244.1 GCA_018814445.1 Verrucomicrobiota bacterium
GCCATCTTATGGGTATCATCGCGCTTCTTGATGCAAGATCCCTGCCCGTTGTAAGCGTCAAGCAGCTCAACGGCCAAAGCCTTCTTCATCGGCATACCCTTTCGTGACTTGGCGAACTGGATAAGCCAGCGCAAAGCAAGTGACCGCTGCCTTCCCCCTGCCACCTCGATGGGAACCTGGTAAGTGGCGCCGCCCACGCGGCGGGATTTCACTTCCAGACGCGGCTTCGCGTTGTCTGTCGCACGCTCGAGAACCTCGATCGGATCTTGTTTTGTCTGTTCCTTTATCTGGTCTAAAGCATCGTAGATAATGCGTTCAGCCGTGGACTTCTTGCCACAACGCATGAGGTGGTTCACATAGTGCGCAACCAACTCGCTGTTATACCGAGGGTCAGCAATTACGTCACGTTTATCTGCTCTTCGTCGTCTTGCCATAATTCGTTTCCTACGACTTGGGCTTCTTAGAGCCGTATTTTGAACGTCCGCGATTCCGCCCATCCACCCCAAGACAGTCAAGGGCTCCCCGTACGATGTGGTATCTCACGCCCGGAAGATCTTTCACCCTGCCGCCGCGAACCAGCACCATGCTATGTTCCTGTAAATTATGTCCTTCGCCGGGAATGTAAGCCGTGATTTCCTGACCGTTGGTCAGGCGGACACGAGCTATTTTCCGAAGAGCAGAGTTCGGCTTCTTTGGCGTCTGCGTCTTCACAAGAAGACACACACCACGCCGCTGCGGAGAAACGCCCAGAGCGGGCGATTTGCTCTTTCGCGTCACGCGTTTGCGGCCTTTTCGTACTAGTTGATTGATTGTCGGCATCAGTCTTTCCTTAATGAAAACAAGGCGCGCACCCTACCAAAACGGGCGTGCGGGTTGCAATAGCAACCTCTTTCTTTTACGAGATTTTTTCCTCCAGGAAGCCATCACCCAGCATCTCTTCCGCGGAAATCGGCTCCGCAAGAGGCACGAGCTTGATATTGCGGTACATACCGAAACCGCTTCCCGCAGGAATCAGATGGCCCATGATCACGTTTTCTTTGAACCCGCGAAGGTAGTCCACCCGGCCAAGAGCGGCAGCGTCCGTCAAAACGCGAGTCGTATCCTGGAAGGATGCGGCGGAGATGAAGCTTTCCGTCTCCAGTGCCGCCTTCGTAATACCGAGCAACACCGGCGTGGCCTCAGCCGGCCGTTTCCCGTCGGCGATCGCCTGCTGGTTGACATCCTGAAAATGCTGCCGTTCGATCTGTTCTCCCCAAAGGAATTCCGTGTCGCCCGGATCTGTAATGCGAACCTTGCGAAGCATCTGACGCACAATGATTTCAATGTGTTTGTCGTTGATTTCAACGCCCTGCAACCTGTAGACCTCTTGCACCTCATTGACCAGATATTCTTGAAGATCCTGCGGACCACACACTTCAAGAATCTCCTGCGGCACCACGGGACCTTCTGTCAGTTGTTGGCCCTTATGAACGTTATCGCCCTGGAACACAACGACATGCTTACCCATGGGGATCAGGTGTTCTTCTTCCTCGTTCGTCACGGCATCACGAACCAGGATCCGGCGGCGCCCGCGAACAGAGCCTCCGAATTCAACCACCCCATCAATCTTGGCGATTTCAGCCGCATCCTTGGGACGCCGCGCCTCGAACAGCTCAGCTACTCGCGGCAGACCGCCCGTAATGTCCTTTGTCTGGGCCATTTTGCGAGGAGTCTTCGCGAGCATCGCACCAGCGACGACTGAATCCTTCTGCCGCACCATAACGTGAGCCCCGGCGGGAATAGGATAAGAGCCAACAATGCCACCGGCAGACGAGTTCTTCACGATGATCTGAGGATGCAGATCCTCTTTATGCTCCATAACGACGATCCCTTGAAGGCCCGTTGCTTCATCGACCTCTTTCCTGACCGTTACGCCCTCAATGAAATCATTAAAGCTGATCACGCCCGGCTGCTCGGAGAGAATAGGAACGTTGTACGGATCCCACTCGACAAATCTCTCGCCCTTCTTCACCACACCGCCATCCTCAACTGAGACAACGGCGCCTATAACCGTCGTGTGACGCTCGAGTTCACGTCCTTCTTCGTCATATATTCCGACTACACCATTCTTGTTCAACGCGATGAAGTTGCCTTCCAGCGACTTCACCGTGCGCAGATCGTGGTAGCGAATGATACCTGTATGCTTTGCGATAATGTGCGGCTGTTTGAAGACGGAACTGGCAGTACCACCGATATGGAACGTTCTCATCGTGAGCTGCGTTCCCGGCTCACCGATGGACTGCGCGGCAATGATTCCCACTGCTTCACCGAGGGCGACGGCCTTTCCATTCGCCAGATTCCGGCCGTAGCACTTTGCACATGTCCCCCGGCGGGATTCACATGTAAGGACACTGCGAATACGCAGTGAGTCAATACCCGCTTTCACAATACCACTTGCGGCGGCCTCATCAATTTCTTGATTTGCGGCAACAATAATCTCTTTAGAGATCGGGTCCCGCACATCATCAACAGCTGTCCGGCCGATCACTCTCGTCTCAAGAGAAACAAGCTCTTCATCACCCTCATAAATCGACTTCATCTCGATGCCGTTGAGCGTGTTACAGTCCTGCTCCACGATGATGATGTCCTGTGCCACGTCGACCAGTTTCCGCGTCAGATAACCTGAGTCGGCCGTTTTAAGTGCGGTGTCGGCCAGGCCCTTGCGGGCACCGTGCGTGCTGATGAAATACTCGAGAACGCTCAGTCCCTCGCGGAAGTTCGAGCGAATGGGCCGCTCAATGATCTCGCCGGAAGGTTTCGCCATCAGTCCGCGCATGCCTGCGAGCTGCCGTATCTGCTGCCGGCTACCGCGTGCACCGGAGTCCACCATGACGAAGATCGGATTGATTTCATCACGGTTCTCGTTGTATTCCATCGTCCGGAACATCACATTGGAGATTTCCTCTGTCGCGTGCGTCCAGATATCAATGATCTTGTTGTAGCGCTCACCGTCGGTAATCACGCCCTTGCGATACTGCGCCTCGACTTCATTGATCTGGTCCTGCGCGAGGGAAAGGATGGACTGCTTCTCAAGGGGTATCGTCATGTCAGCGATTCCGATTGAGATTCCCGCAAGAGTTGCGAACTCAAAGCCAAGTTCTTTGAGTCGGTCGAGAACGGTAACGGTCTCATCGTGACCGGCTATCTGGTAGCAATGCCAGATCAACTCGCTGAGACGCTTCTTCGTGAGCGTCGCATTCACATAACCCAGCGAATCAGGCCATATCTCGTTGAAAAACACCCTGCCGACTGTGGTGGTTATGACGGATTTATCAGCCTCGCCAAAGTGTGTGCTTCTCCCTGAATCAGGATTCCTGAAACGAATTCTGTCGTGAATTTTCAGTGCGCCCTCGTCGTAAGCCGTATGCACCTCTTCAGCATCAGAGAGAATAGGCAGGTGCTCGATATCACCTTCACTCTTCTGTGTGCGGCGGCTGATACGCGTCTTCTGGGACTCACTCGTCAAGTAGTAACATCCCAGGGCAATATCCTGCGTGGGTGTCGTGATCGGCTTTCCGCTGGACGGCGTGAAAATGTTGTTCGGCGCCAGCATGAGCATGCGGGATTCCAACTGCGCTTCGATTGACAGCGGAACGTGTACGGCCATCTGGTCGCCATCGAAGTCCGCGTTGTAAGCAGTACACACTAGAGGATGTATGCGAATCGCTTCTCCCTCGATAAGCACCGGCTCAAAGGACTGAATACTGAGTCGATGCAGGGTTGGCGCGCGATTCAGCATAACCGTGTGCCCCTTCGTCACTTCCTCAAGAATATCCCAGACCTCATCAGCCTCGCGCTCAATCATCTTCTTCGCGCTGCGCACCGTATGAACCACGCCCAATTCCTTAAGGCGACGGATGATGAAGGGCTCGAAAAGAACAAGGGCCATCTTCTTCGGCAGCCCGCACTGGCTCAACTTGAGGTCCGGACCTATCACGATGACCGAGCGACCGGAGTAATCGACGCGCTTTCCGAGGAGATTCTGCCGAAAGCGGCCCTGTTTCCCCTTGAGCATATCGCTAAGGGATTTGAGAGGCCTGTTCCCCGCACCTGTGACCGCGCGTCCGTGACGACCGTTGTCAAGCAAAGCATCGACAGCTTCCTGAAGCATCCGCTTCTCGTTCCGGATAATGACGTCCGGCGTCTTCAGCTGCAGCAGGTTTTTCAGGCGGTTGTTGCGGTTGATGACGCGCCTGTACAGATCGTTCAGATCTGATGTGGCGAACCGTCCTCCCTCGAGAGGCACCAGCGGACGAAGGTCCGGCGGGATAACGGGAAGCACTTCAAGAATCATCCACTCGGGCCGCGTCTTGCTCTGGCGAAATCCGTCCAGAACCTTCATGCGCTTCGTGAGCTTCTTACGCGTTTGCTTGCTGCGAGTTGCCGCCATTTCGTCTTCGAGAACGGCGAGAGAATCCTCGAGGTTGACCTTTGCCATCAGATCCCGAATACCCTCCGCTCCCATTTTGGCAACGAAAGAATCACCGTAGTTATCCTGCGCCTCGCGATACTCCATTTCGCTCAGCAACTGCCGCTCTTTAAGCGGTGTATCACCTGGATCTACAACAATGTAGTCTTCATAGTAGAGAACCCGCTCCATGGCTCGAGTTGTGAGATCAAGAATGAGTCCCATGCGGCTTGGTGTACACTTGAAGAACCAGATATGGGACACCGGAACAGCAAGTTCGATGTGAGCCATTCGTTCCCGCCGCACACGGGCCAAAGTTACTTCCACGCCACAGCGATCGCAAATAACGCCTTTATGCTTGATCCTCTTGTACTTACCACAGCTACATTCCCAGTCCTTGGTCGGACCGAAGATGCGCTCGCAGAAAAGACCTCCCTTTTCCGGCTTGAATGTCCGGTAATTGATTGTCTCCGGGTTCTTGACCTCGCCGAAACTCCACGAACGAATAGTCTCGGGTGACGCCAGCGTGATACTGGCGAAATCGAAACCAAGTTTCGGTTCTATTCCTAAGATTGATGCGGCATTGCTGCTTTCCACCGTGTGTCTCCTCCACTAAGGACAGACTTTCTGCTAAACTGTGATCAGCTGCCGGCTCTCTTGACGCGTACGTCGAGAGCCAGACTCTGCATTTCTTTCATCAACACGTTAAACGACTCGGGCATGCCCGCGTCCAACGAGTTTTCACCTTTAACGATCGATTCATAGATTCTCGTCCGTCCGGCAAGATCGTCACTCTTGACTGTGAGCAATTCCTGCAGGGCGTAGGCAGCTCCATACGCCTCCATCGCCCACACTTCCATTTCACCGAAACGCTGGCCACCATACTGGGCTTTGCCGCCCAGGGGCTGCTGGGTCACAAGCGAGTATGGCCCGACTGCTCGCGCATGAATCTTGTCGGTGACCAGATGATGAAGCTTCATCATGTAGATACGGCCGACC
>JAHIZV010000245.1 GCA_018814445.1 Verrucomicrobiota bacterium
AATGTCGAAACCATCTTACGAAAATGACCGTGCCTTTGCGCTGATTGTCTTGTTTCTGGTTCATGAGTATCCTTCCGGGCTGTACCCGCATTCGACGAGCACATTGCCCGTCACAGCCTAACTCGGCTGTGATGCCGAGGTGGGGCCATGCGAAAAAGTTCTCTTTTCCATGGTCTGAAGAGTATGCCGGTGCGTGTTGCTTCAGTGGGAGGCTTGTTTATGCACGATGACGATGACCTCAAGCTCCTCTTGGGCGGGAAACCCGAGGAGCAGGAACAGGGCCTTGAAGCCCTCTACGAGACCTACAGCAAGCCGCTGTGGTCGTTCATTTTAAGACGATTTCCCGGGCTCAGGCATGAGGATGTGGGCGAGATCGTCAGCGACACATTCGTTGCGACATGGCAACGCATCGAAGACAGGTCCTTTGACTTGAACAGACCGTTACGGAGCTTCTTGTTCAACGTGGCGAAGAACAAGGCCATCGACCGGTTGCGGCAGTACAAGGCACGGGTGGATATCACCATCGAAGCCGACATCACCGAGGTGGCGGACCGGATTCAGGGCACGGAAGTCGGGATCCAATGGCGGATGGCCAGCACAAGGGACAGGGCCCTCACCATTCAGCACGCTTTCTTGACGTTTCTCCGTACGCTGCCGGGCATGCAGCGGACCGTTGCTCAAGTCATGGCCGACACTTTCCCCGAAGAGATGGGCCAGGAGGAAACGGCGAACGAGATACTTGCTAGGACGGGAGAACTGCCCACGGTTGCAGGTATCAAGAGGGCGCGGGCAGAGATCCGGCGGAAGTTCAAAGAGTATTTGGCAAAGCATCAGATTTGAAAGGAGAACGATCATGACGGCGCACAACGAGGAGAGGGCGCTTGACGCACTGATCGCGATCACGTTGCGGGCGGGGCTGCACAATGAAATCACCGAGGCCGAAATCGACGAGCACATGGCAAACCCTCAACTCAATCAGGAGGAGCTCAAGGCCTACGACGAGTGGAAGAAGACCTCACTCGCCAGGGCGTTAGGTAAACTCGATGGAGCAAAACCCAAGCCCTCAGCCGTTGAGCAAGTGGAGTATGCCGCAATGAACCGGAAGAATGAGGCCGAGAAACACGATGCAGCCACGGAAGAGGAGTTGGAACGGCTACGGAAGAAACTCCTCGGTGGTGAGGAAAAGCAGAAATGATCGATCCTCGACTAGAGAGACTTGCGGACGAGGTGCGTGACGCAATGCATTGCGAGCCTCCTATTGACCCGCGCAAGATTGCGAGGGAAGAAGGGATTCTCCTGGGTGCCGGGGATTTCGGGGACACATTCTCGGGGCGAATCGAATACCACTCCCGCGAGCTGAAGTTCCTGCTTTTCTACCCAGAAGTGGGCAATCCCCGGCGCATTCGCTTCTCAATCGCGCACGAACTCGGTCACTACTACATCGAGGAGCATCGCCGAATGCTGCTGGGGGGAAACGCACACAATTCAAACGCCGGCTTCATTTGCGATGAACGGATGGAGCGAGAAGCGGACCTCTTCGCTGCCGCCCTGCTCATTCCGCGCGCGGTCATCGAGCGGAAAGCACACTCCACAGGTTTCTTGACGCTGAACGGAATCCTCCGCATGGCCGAGGAATGTGAGGCATCTGCTACTTGCGCGGCGATCAGGTACGCGCAATACGCCGAAGAAGCGTGTGCAGTTGTGTTGTCACAAAGCGGCAGGGTTCTTTTCGGAATCACATCCGACGAGATGGGTACAATTGGCTTCAAGATCATCAAGAAGGGAACTGTGGTGCCCGAGGACTCTCCCACGGCAAGGTGCATGGCGCAACCCAAGGTGGGCACCATTGTCGAGGGGCAATGGAAGGGCGAAGGATGGTTTGCGAATCGCTACAGAGAAATCGATCTCTGGGAAGAAGCGACACCGCTAGGCTACTCAGGTCTTTTCCTGACGCTGCTGGCTAAGGAGTCAGGAGAATCGGAAGAGGAAGAGGACGAACAATAGGAGAAGTACATCATGGCAAAGTACAATCGGAACACGGGCAAATCGTGGAGTTCATCGGAAACGCGGAGACTGGCGCAACTTGCCGCCGAGAACACTCCGACGCGTGTCATAGGACTGAAGCTGGGGCGGACTCCTGCTGCTGTCTATCAGCAAGCGAGTGAACACGGCGTATCGTTGCGTCCGCCGAATCAATCACCGTACGGCCGCAGGAAGTAAGACAGGATTCGCGCGCGCCCCCGAAAACGAAGACGAGAAGACGGGCGGAACGAACCGGGCGGCGAGAGCCGCCGTCGTCGCGTGAGCGGCGACCGGGGCAGCCAGCCTCGCCCCGACGTTCAGGAGGGGCGACCGACGACCGCGCCCACGCGGGCGGCGGAAGCGCAGGCACGCGGCCAGCGTGCCGAGCATGAGCCGCGCGGCCCAGCGCGGCACCTTGCTCCGCGCCGCGTCCAGCGGCGCGGAGGTAAAGCACGGCGCGGAGTCGCGCCGTGCGTGGGGGCGAGGAGCGACAGCGACGAGCCGGGGGAAGCAAGAACCGTGATGCCTCCGGCGGCGCGGTTCTTGCGGTAGTCCGAGCGGCGCGTCCCCGAAGCAGAGCGGAGCACGCTTCGGGACAGGCAGCGCCGCGAGGTATCCCGCGACCTCGACAACGACGGGTTACTGCTGGTAGTACTTTCGAGCGGCGTCCAGGAAGGACGACCATCTTTCTTTTCGGTCCATTCCGGCCCAAATCCCCCACGGGCCGGGGAACTCGACGCGGAGACGCGGCGAGGCATTTCCGCGACTGGTGACGCGACACGGCGACGATCTTCCCG
>JAHIZV010000246.1 GCA_018814445.1 Verrucomicrobiota bacterium
CGGAGTCGAGCCGGTCGTTCTTGTTCTTCCCGCCATGGATATGCTTGAGATACAGGGCATGCGCCAGAACGAACTCGATCTCGGCCTCGAAGCAGGCGTCCGCGAGCCAGTACCAGTTGAAGGTGCACTCGCTGACCACGGTCAGGTCATGCCGGTAGGCTTTGATCCTCTTGAGGAAGTACTCGAAGTCGTTGCCCTGGATATTGGTGTGAACGAGCTTCCTGCCCGAGCGGTCCATCACGCAGGCGTACATCTGGCGCGCATGCAGATCGATTCCGCAATTGTATTCGGTCGTCGATGTGTAATACTTTATATGGCTCTTCCTTGTTGAGTGCGTCACTAATTGGGATGCGTCGCCCCGTGCGGCGTAAGCCCGTCACATTATGCACCAGCGGGAGGAGCCGCTGCCCCTCCTTAAGGGCTTAGAGGGGATTCAATTGGCTTCACACGTACAGGGGTTCCGCTGGCGCTCCACCCCTGACGGTGAGCCAGACGTTGTGCCGGAAGAGAAGAAACGCGTTGGCTAAGCTCGGTGGTTTCGCGAACACTTGCTGGACCAGTAGGCGGATGCGTACGCGAAAGAAGAAAGGAAGGAACTCATGAGTATGCGGTACCGGTTGGGAGTGGGAGCGCTTGTCGCGGTTATGGAGGCGACGACGATCCTGGGGGGCGCAACATCTGCATGGGCGCAGACCATCACGGGGCTTCAAAACGGGTATTTGACCTTTACGAACGAAAACCCGGTCTTGTACTACCGGGTCGAATTCAAGCCGAATCTGACCGGCCCCGAGGAGTGGGATGGCGCGTTTCGGGGTCTACGTAATATTCAATCGTCCGATCCTGAAATCACTGTGCCGGTTGGCGTGTTCTACCGAGTCGCGGGACGCGATACGCCTTGGGTTGCCGGAACGGCCTTGGAGTCCGATATTCTCTCCGGCAAAACCGCTTATGTGGACGATGTGGTAGTCACCGGCACGATGGCAAACGTCGGCACGCAGGACATCACCCCCGGCACGTCGCCACAGACGATCACACAGGGCTATCACAACGGCACGGGCTCCGTGGCCGGTGACGCCGATCTGATGGCGGGAAACATCAAGGAGGGGATCGAGGTATTTGGCGTAACCGGCACGCATGAGGGCGGGACGGTCATCTACACCAACGCTACGGCCGCAGTGCCGAAGACCGGGCAAACGACGTCGTACCGCGCGGGGGACGATGGCGACTTGGAGAAGGGCGTGGGGTGGGCGACGCGCTTCACGGACCATGAGGACGGAACGGTGACGGACGATCTTAGCGGGCTGATGTGGACGAAGAACGCGAACTTGGCCGGCGACACTCGGACTTGGGACGACGCGATCGACTACTGCAACGACATGAACTTGGGGGCGGGAACTTATGGCTATACCGACTGGCGTCTACCGAACGTGCGCGAGTTGCAGAGCCTGATCGACTTCGGGCGTGTCAATCCCGCGCTGCCCGACCATCCTTTCACGGGCGTCCAGACGATGTACTGGTCTTCGACTTCGTATTGCGCAAATCCTTCACTCGTGTGGATCGTGTTTACGGTCACCGGCGAGGTGGACCGAGAGCAGGATCCGTGGGAGTCGTATCTATGGCCAGTCCGCGGCGGGCAATGAGGGTGATTTGGTTCTGTGACGACTTGAACGCTGTGACCCTTTCGAGCGGGGGGGGGTGCCTTCGCCCTGCGGGCGACACCGTAACAGGGCGGGAGGGAGACTTCCCCCCGGCTCGCGGAGTGGGACACCTCTCAAGAGAATCAGAGCAAAGACGGCACAACGTTATGCTGGGCGTGGTTGCTTGACACCTGTAACTGGTCGGGTTACATTCGATAAATGATTAAGAGTTTCAAGCATCGCGGTGTTGAGAAGTTCTTTCTGAAAGGCACGAAATCCGGCATTCAGGCGAAGCATGCGAACCGGCTTCGACTGATTCTTGCGCGTCTGGATGCTTCGACATGTGTGCGGGATATGAATCTCCCGGGCCTTAAGTTGCACGAACTTAAAGGTAAGAGAAAAGGCACATGGTCGGTGAGTGTCAGTGGGAATTGGCGTATCACGTTCCAGTTCGACGGACAGGATGCCCTTTTAGTTGATTATGAAGATTACCATTAGGGGGAGAGAGAAATGAGAATGCACAATCCACCTCATCCGGGAGAGATACTCAGGGAACTGTGTCTGGAGCCGTTGGAGATCACGGTGACGGATGCGGCGGAAGCCCTCGGCGTTAGCCGAAAGACGCTGTCCGCCATTCTGAATGGACGGTCCGGCATCAGTCCGGAGATGGCACTTCGGTTGGCAAAGGCCTTCAACACGACCCCTGAAAGCTGGCTGAATCAGCAGATGCAGTATGATCTCTGGGAAGCAGAGCAGCACGGGAAGAAGTTGAAAGTCCAGAAGCTTATCGCAGCATAACCAGAGGCGACAGCCGACGGATAACCGCTGCTGCGCCAGGACGTTCGATTTTCTCAGATTGCGGCTTGATGCCGAAACCTTGTCTGTGTACATTGTAGTACAGATGAATACAAGAGGTGACACATGACTACTATTTCTGTACGCGTAACTGACACGTTAGCTGGCGAGTTGGATAATGTGGCCAGAGAGGCCGAAAGACCTAAGTCCTTCATTATTCAGAAGGCCATCGAGGCCTACTTGGAGGATTATGCCGACCTTCAGATCGCCCTGGATCGACTCCGGGATACTTCTGACGCAGTGGTCAGCGGTAAGGACATGAGGAAATCCCTTGGCCTATAACATCTCCTTCAAGAGCTCTGTCAGACGCGACCCTAAGAAACTCAGCAAGGCTGAAGCACGCCGGATTCTAGACCAGTTAGAGAAGGATCTGTCTAAGAAACCTGAGAGGTATCCGGCTCTCAAAGGGGAATACGCCGGGCTGCGGAAGTATCGTGTAGGGGACTACAGGGTTATCTTTGCCATTCTAGACAAAGAGGTAGTGGTTCTTCGTATCGGACACCGCAAAGACGTTTACAGATAAGCTGATCGAACATGAGCCTGGAGAGGTACGCGAGACAAGCTCGCGCCCCTCAGACTGATCGTGTACGCCCGGCATGGGCACTAACTGATGGGGTGGGAGTCCCCTGCGAGTAGACCACAGAAAGGAAATCGCTAGCCTGGAGCAAGGGCGTCGTCGCGAGGCGGGGTCTGAAGGAAGCTTGAGGCAAAGCTGAGAGCCGACGAACAGGAACCTCATAAGAAAGGCCGTACTTCCGGGCAAGCTGGCACGACACAGCGATATCCGGTGGTTAAAGGAGTCCGGTAAATGAGGCGGTTGCTCAGTGAAAGTCAGTGCTCTTATCCGGGGAGATCTGCTCAGAACGCGATCCGGAAAGGGGTAGCACGCAGAGGAGTAATCCGCTGTGGGACTGGGCAGAAGTCAGCAGAAGCCATAGTAGCCGGCGCACAGGTGAAGCTCGTGAGGCACTCCCAGGCCGAAAGGCGGAGTAAACGGATAGGCGACACCGCAACGGGTGAAGGGGAAGATACAACCGACAACCGAGGGCACTCCACAAGGAGGCCGCTGTCTCCCCTGTTGGCCAACATCCTGTTGGATGACTTGGACAAGGAGCTGGAAAAGCGGGGCCACCGGTTCGTGCGGTATGCCGATGACATACTGATCCTCGTGCGAAACACCTCGACGGGTCGGCGCGTCATGCAGAGCATCACCCGGTTCATAGAAAAGAAGTTGAAGCTTCATGTGAATCGGGAGAAGAGCGCGGTGCGTAGGCTCAGCCAAACAAGGTACCTGGGGTTCCGTATCCGTGGCCGACAGATCTGGTGGAGTGAAGCCTCCGTGGAGGCTTTCAAGAATCAGATCTGCCGCCGCGTACGCATGTGCTACTGGAAACAGTGGAAGCGTCGCGGCACACGTATAGGTAAGCTGCTTTCGTTCGGCGTGGAGTATCATCCTGCAATCGGGCAGGGCAAATGCCGACGCGGTCCATGGTTCGCATCCAACATGAATGGACTGCGGTACGCTCTGAACAACGCTTGGCTTGAAGCCCAAGGGCTCGTATCATTCCAGACAAGGTGGGTCCAACTTGCTTCGATCAGATGAACCGCCGTGTGCGGACCCGCATGCACGGTGGTGTGGGAGCTGGGGGAGAAACTCCCCCGGCTACCCGATTCTCTCCGGAAAGAACGACGATCTGCCCATTGACGTAAGAAGTATCACTATAGTACTATGACCCCATGCCGAAGAAGATACGTGAGTTAATTCGGGACCTCAAGAGAGCTGGGTTCGTGGATCGTGGCGGCAAGGGCAGCCATCGCAACTTCACCCACGCCAAAGGACCGAAGATAACACTCAGCGGCAGCCCTTCGCATGATGCGAAGCGGTATCAAGAGCGCGATGTTGAGAAAGCAGTGCGTGAGGTGACGGAATGAAGAAGACTGATCGATACCTCAAGATTGTTGAATGGTCGGAAGAGGACCAGTGCTACGTCGGAACGTGTCCTGGTCTCATGCTCGGTGGCATTCACGGAGACGACGAGGCCAAGGTGTATCGCGAACTCTGTCAGGCGGTCGAGGAATGGATTGATATATACGAACAGGATGGAGCGCCACTTCCCGCCGAGACGGCGGGAAGAGACTACTCCGGCCGATTCGTACTCCGCGTGGGTAAGGATCTGCACAAGGCCCTTGCCATTGACGCCATGCGTCAGGGCGAGAGTTTGAATGCACACTGCCTGCATCTGCTGCGGGAAGACAGAGCCCACTATGGAGAGAACAAGCGGGTGCAACGTATTCCTGGAAGGGCGCGCCCTTCCAGAAAACGCTGATCCGCGCCATTCCAAGCTCCTGGTCGGACCTCGGAACCAGAGAGGTTAAATCGTTCGGCATATAGAGGAGAGAATGAAGCATACTTTGGCGGGGATCACCGCCATGTTGCTTACGCCACTCGCCACGCTTCATGCTGATAATGTTCAGATACAGCTCAAGGCTCCTATTACCGGTCTTGCCGCGATGGGCGACATCCGGTTTCATCGCGAAGAGGGCGGCAGGGCTCGGTCCAAAATGGACGATATAGGCTCGGTCTGTCTGGCTT
Organism: Verrucomicrobiota bacterium; assembly: GCA_018814445.1. Lineage (GTDB taxonomy): Bacteria > Verrucomicrobiota > Kiritimatiellia > JAHIZV01 > JAHIZV01 > JAHIZV01. The sequence goes on from JAHIZV010000246.1 coordinate 5,086, forward strand.
GCAGTCATGGTGCGGAAGTCGATGTGAGCTTCCGCGGGAATGCCTTTTCCTACCCGGATGGAAAGAAGGTGACAGTGGCTGCGGATTATCTTGAACCGCTCTGGTGTGTGCCTTTGAGGTATTCCCGAATGGGCTGATTCTCAATGTACAGATTTTCTATGACGGCGAAGCCGTTCTTCACGCGAACCTGGATGTGGGCGGTTCTGTTTGTTCGTGCGGTGCTTCGGCTGTGCGCGCGTTCCGCCTCGGGCGCCTCACCCTCTTCCATGTAGAAGCGGTCGAACGGAACCTGCAACGTGGCCATGCCCGAACTGCGACCGTTCGTTCGGGTGCGAACGTAGCTCCCGTTTGCAGGACGTTCGGTGTCGGCCCACTTGAAATAGGCATATCCCTCGAGGTCGGTTCCAATAGAAGCGTAAACGCGGCTTCTTGCCGGGAGTGTCAGTCCTTTCTCAATCGGCGCCGTGCGGGAGGCCGTTCTCAGCGCGACGTAGCGCCCTCTGAACGCGTCATAGGGGTCAACAGGCGCGGTCTTGAACTTGAACACGTCACCATTCTTCAAGGTGTCTTCTCTTCGCCATATCATCCACAGTGGTACGAGGATCTGCGCGGCGACAGCCGCGAGGAAAATAATCAGGAGCACGCGTTTCCGGTTCATGCTCTGACCCTCCGTTTCCGTGACACGATGATGTTGGCAACGAGGAAGATGGTTCCGAGTGCAATGAATACGAGGCCACGCACAATGAACGGAAGGTTGCTGTCAAAGAACCTGGCGGCGATGAGCGCGATAAGGATGAAGAGGCCGCCGTTTATGATGCGTAACGTCATCCGGCGAAATCCGCTGATGACCGTCGCAAGGCCCAGTATGAAAAGGTAGGCATTGAACATCATCTGCGCCGCAAGATATGAGTCGGCGGCAGACCCGATTGCGTAGGCGGCGATGGCAATCAGCGGAAGACAGCCGTACAGGATGGACGACGACTTCTTTCGCCGCACACTGCTCACGAGCAGGACAGCAGCAGCGCACGGCAGAACGAAAGCAAGGACGTAGTCGAAAACAGCGAACGTTTCGATGTACTGATAGCCCTGACGGTAGTAGCCCCAGCCGATATCTTTCCATGGCCACTCAAACGTGAAGATGAACGCGAGTACGGCGGTACCCGCGGAGCCGATAGTGTGGAAAGGCCTCTGCCATATTGACGGGGCATCCGAATGCCAGAAGCCGCCGATGAGGTAGAGGCAGGAGACGAGAGAAGCGTAAATGACGATCCAGAGACCGGGCATAACTTTTTCGAGGGTGATGCCTATTGCAAAGAACAGGGCGATGGAGACGGTCCAAAGCAGAAGCAGGGATTTCGGGCTGTACGGGTTCTTCCGCACCTGGCGGTAAATGTAAGGCGCGATGAGAAGGGCCACGGGCCAGTAGGCGAGTGCGTGTCCCCAACTGTATTGAAGATCTCCTGCCCAGAAGGTTATGCCGACAAGGTAGATAATGGCCGGGACCGTGCAGTCCAGGACATAAACGACGGGTAGTCCGAGCAGCATCCAGGTGATGACGAAGAGTCCGATGTCGCCGGGGATATGATAGACCTGCGCAACCATTGCAATGCAGGCTGATATGGAGAGCATCAGTACGAGTCCGGAGCCTTCACGCCATGCCGTGCTGCCGCTTCGCCGCATCAGCACATAGCCGGCGAGGCACTGCGAGAGCACAAGCGGGAGAAAGGCTGTCATCGTGCGGATCAGGCGGGGCATGTCAGCCCAGTTGTGGGCGAGCAGAAGGATAATGCCGAGGCCGATCAGGAGTGAGCCGAGGATGCTGAAAAGGATCAGCACCCAGTTCTTCACGACGGCGGTCTGCATCTCATAGTGGGCCTTCAGGCGTTCGGCCGTCGCGCTGTCTATCACGCCGCTGCTGACCAGCCGCGGAAGATCTGCAAGCAATTGGGATGTCCACTTCCTTGCCACGGAGTAAGCCTAGCAGTATTCAGCCCGATATGCGAACGGATATCAGTCGCTTAGTCTGATTTTGTAGAGGAACGTTTCCTCCGGAAGGTCGACCGTGTCTTTGAAGGTGTTTTCCGGGGCTGTAGCGCCTTCTCGCGGCGCGATCAGCACGAAGTTCGGCGGGGTCAACTGTGTGGCCCGGTACACGTCGTAGCTCTTTCCCGCAACGCTTGGCCAGTGAATGGTCCGGGTCACGCCGCCCGTCGGTTGGGAGACGATCACTTCGAGCAACGAGGTGCTGGAGTGGGGATTGGTGCCCGCGTCGTGTTCCATCCAGTTGAGGAATAGATCCGAGTCGGCGTCCTCCGTTCCGTCAGACGGGTCGCCGGGATCGAATCCGTTCTCGCGCTCGTACACGTCGCGCATTCTGTCGCCGTCGGAATCGACATACGTCAGGTCGATCTGGATAGGGGATAGAGTAATGAAACCGAATCCGTAATTGCCGCTGCTGAGCGTTCCCGACACAGACTCAGCGAGCACGTTGCCGGAAAGGAAGCGGTCGTTTCCTGAGACTGAATCGTTGGCGATTACTCCCGCCACGAGAATCTGGGTAACGGAGTGCATACCGGCCGCGTTGAGTCGGGCCCACGGCACGGAGGCTTCCCATCGGTCCACCAGCCGATTGGCGTCATCATCCGCTCCGACGACGGGGCTCAGCGAAGTGCCGTCGTACTGAGCAAGCGATATATCGGGAACGGGCACGAACGAGCTCCCGCCGAGGTAGAATATGCCCTGTCCGAAATCGTAACCGCTGCCCAGGCCGAACGAGGGGTAGTTCGTATCGCCCCATTCGTCACCGATGACGACAGCGATATCCATAGGCAGATCGAAACCCACGTTATGCATCAAATCGAGGCCGTTGGGCTGTCCGCTGTTGTTCCAGAGGTTCGACCTGTCATCGGTCAGCGTGTTGAGGCCGATGAACAGAGCCATGCCATGGTTATCCGCGGCGGGTTCCGCGTCCAGGCCGCCAAGATAAAGGCGGTTGGTATCATAGTTCAGGTAGATCTTCCCGAAAGAGCCGAAACCGCCCTGGAGAGTGGTGGATAGATACCCTCCATTCAGTTCCAGATCGAAGTTCTCGCCCGGTACGTTCTGATTTGCATCGGGTACCGAGACAGTTGGAGATCCCTTGACAATGCGGACGGCGCTGGTCGGGCCCCAGTCCAGGATGCGAAGTATCGCATTGCTCATTGAGCCCAGGAACGTGTCGCCGGATGGATCGAAGAGATGTAGGTTCACCGTTTCATCCGATTCCGGAAGCATCTCATGCAGGACGGGCACTTCGAAGGTTGCCTGAAGCTGGCCGTCGGCGAAGGAAACGGATCCCGTCACCGGCATGTAATCGGCGTTCGCTACGGCCGAACCGTCGCTGGTCGCAAACTGCACCGTTCCCGTGCCGAATGTGCTGTTTGTCCGGGTCAACGTGATGACAGCGATCAAGTCTTTCTCGATTACGTCGGTCTGGGTTGATTGAAACGCGATGTAGGACGTGGTGTTCACGTTCGTTCCCGTCTCAAAGAACGACACGAAGTCCGCACCGATAGGGAGGCCGTTGGTCCCGGATGCGGTGGACGCGAGCTTGACCGTGCAGATGGTGCTTTCCTCGTACAATCCGGCGGGCATGAACGTCACGCGGGTGTTGTTATCCTGCCAGTCAAACGCGCCCGTCTGAGATGGCGTGATCGAGAAAGCGGAAACAACACTCCCGGTATCCATCGGCTGATCGAACGAGAGCACGAGATGGCGCGAGCGCGACACGTCTGTTTCGCTGTGTCCGGGTGACTGACCCACAATGGAAGGGGGCAGGGCCTGCACATAGGCGGAATTGAAGAAGATCTTCACGCTGTGGCCGGGCATGCTGAAGCGGATCTTGTGTCCGGCATCGACGAAATGGCCTACGTGAATTCGTTCCGATGTGTTTAGAAGGTTTGCGAGCTCCGTGTCGTACGCGTATGTCGTCTCTGCGCCATCGACCCATTCCTCCCAAGGTGATGTATTCACGGCGACGATGACCTCACCCAGGAAGTCGTAGTCGCGGGAGAACACGTAGAGGCCACGTGAATCGAAGTCTTCCCAGCGCGCGGTGAAACCGCCTCTTTTCAACTGCTGGTATGCCTGCTTGATCAGGTTCAGTTTCCGGATATAGACGAAGAGCGGATGGGTGTAGTTGAAGTTGTCGCCGAGTGAGGGGCCCTGCTCGTACTGCCCGTCCCACATGTCCTCCCGGTTCGCAGGGTCGTTCTCGCCGTCGAAGCCCTGCTCCGTTCCGTAATAGAGGATCGGGAGTTGGAGAGTGTTGAAGAGGAAGCCCAGACTGACTTTGAGGCGGTTCCAGTCGTTGTTCAGTTTGGCGTGGCTGAGTGACCGGCTCCTGTCATGATTGTCGATGAAGTTCGCGAGCTGGTACTTCGCTTCGTCCGAGTAGTAGCCCAGAACTTGTTGCCATCCGTCGAGATGATAACGGGTGAGTCTCGTCGTCGGGCCATCATAAAGGAAGACATATTCCATCTCGCCGACGAAGGGGAAGTTCAGTGCGGAGTTGAACTTGATCCAGTTGCCGTAGGTCGGGTGATCATACCAGTAGGTGTAAGGGCCGATTTCCGATTCGGCAGCAGTCGCTTCACAGAATACGAGCAGGTTGGACTTTCCAAGTCCTTGCGCGAAACTTCGGACCGACGGGAAGAACTCTTCCCAGAAGCCCATCTCGACGTGTTTGGCCGTATCGACGCGGAATCCGTCGCAGTCTGTTGCGGCGATCAGATCTTTGTAGAAATCCTGTAAGTATATCCGTACGTCGGAGCGTTCCGTGTTCAGGCTGTCCGCCCCCTGGAAATCGCCATACAGTGCCTGGGTCGTATCGCCATAATCGTATGTGTTCCCGTGCATATGGAACAGGCTCAGATCGTTGAAGGGAGCCGGGTAGTTTCCGGTCGGCCATGTCCAGCGCGGTGTATAGGATGAAGGGTACCTGAAAGCGGGGAACCCCGAATCCGTTGAATCGATACGGTCGGCCATGTGGTTTACGACCATGTCAATAATCACGTAGATGCCCTGATCGTGCGCGGCGTCCACGAAGTCACAAAGTTCCTGCAGTGTGCCCCAGTGAGGATCGATCGCGCCGAAGTCCCATGTTGAGTAGCCGTGCGGTGTGGCCGGGCTGTTCTGCAGAACGGGGGAAATCCAGACGGTAGATATGCCGAGCATCTTAATGTAGTCCAGCTTCTCCTTCAGACCTGCGAAGTCTCCGCCATGTATCTGGAAGGCGCCGCTCGGATTGTAGTTTCCGCTCGCGTTGTTGTTTGCCGGGTTGCCGTCATAGAATCGGTCGGTCAGAACCTGGTAAATCGTGTGGTCCCGCCAGTCCTCGGGCGAAACTGTATAGACAAAACCGGGCGTGTCGTTCGTTCGTGACGGCAGTGCCGCTTGTGCGGGACCCGCGGCGCATACGGTGAGTGTTAGCAGAAACCAGATTAACCTGCGCATTTTTCCCCCGCCTACGTCGGATAAGAGTTAGTTCGTTCATCTAAGAGTTTCGTAAAGTACACAGTTAAACGGAATTGCTCAAGCCTATGCGGTTCATCTGAGAAGTTCCTGTCTGGAGCGGGGAGGCCGTCATGAGTCCTCTCACTATTTTCGGGCCGACATGTTGCGTGGTCTCCCGTGCAGGGCGCTTTGCGGCGTTTTCTTAATATTGACCCCGATCGACGCCGAGTCTAACCTGTCGCCAAGCTTGTCAACCGTTATGGAGGGAATCATGTACAAGACCTATTCATGCCTCATCGTCCTGATCCTTTGCGTCGCTTCACTCGCGTCTGCCTCTGAACCTGTGTCCGCACCGGGCGTCCCTGAAAAGAGCCATGTGGCTGCGGCTGTAAAAGTGGGAACGCTGGGTATGGGTCTTGAGGGCACGATACGGCTTGGGGAAAGGCTTAATCTGCGGATCAGCGGCAATGCGCTTGGCACGGACTACGAGGATGAGCAGAGCGATATCAAATACGATGTGGAAGTGGATTTGCGGACGGCATTGGTTCTGCTCGACTGGCATGTTTTCGGAAATAACTTCAGAATCTCCGCCGGGGCGGCCTTCAATAACAACGATATCACTCTCAAGGCGCGGACGAGCGAGTCGGAAACGATCGGCGACACCGTATACACGCCAGAGCAGATCGGAACGATTACGGGAATCCTGAACTTCGATGGTACGACCGCATACTTCGGCATCGGTTTTGGCAACGCGGTGGCTTCGCAAGGACCTCTCAGTTTCGTGTTCGATGTAGGCGTCATCGCGCAGGACTATGAAGTGGATCTATCCGCGGACGGACTTGCAGGATCTGATCCCGGGTTTCAGGCGGACTTGAAGGAAGAGGAAAAGGACGTCCAGAAAGACCTGGACGATTTCACCCTGTATCCCGTTGTCATGGCCGGACTTGCGTATCGTTTCTAATTCCTCCGGCAGTTCATGCATACGGCAAAAAAAGCATCACGGGCACGTTGCACTGGCGCGAAAAGGCAATAGGTTAATCAACTCACGGGCGCGAGGGGTGTTGGTCGTGTCCACAGAATCAACAGCAGAAGGGGATCCTATATGTACAAACGTATGCAGGTTGTGCTCGCGTCAGCCATGATGATGGCGTTGGTCGCGGGTTCGGCAGTCGCGGAAGAGGCCGATGGCTGGGCGACGACGGTGTCGCTTGGCGCGACAAAGACGTCGGGCAACAGCGATACGCTTCTGGCGACGCTGGGCGTTGCTGCCGAGAACGGGTCGGAAGTAAATCCCGCACGATTCGGGGTTGAAGGCACCTATGGTGAATCAGAAACCGAGGACGACTCGGGCAGGAAGCAGACGGATACTACGGCTGAGAATGCCAAGGCGTATGCGAACTACAAGCGCGTGCTTGAATCCGGCGCCTATGGATATCTGGACGGCAACGTAGTGCATGATGACCTTGCGGATATCGACTACCGCGCGACGGCCGGCCCGGGTGTCGGGTTCTTTGTCTATAAGTCGGACGAAGCGTCCTGCGGTCTGGAAGTTGGTGCTGCGTATATCAGAGAGAAGGTGGCCGGCGTCGAGGACGACTACGCCGCGGTTCGCGCGGCGGAACGCTATGAGCGCCAGCTTAGCGAGACGGCCAAGCTCTGGCAGTCTATCGAGTATCTTCCTCGCGCCGACGATTTCGAGGACTACCTGATCAACGGCGAAATCGGTATTGATGCCGCTGTGAAGGAAAACGTGAGTCTGCGCCTTGTTGTTCAGGACAAGTATGACAACACGCCAGCCGTCGGCAATGACCAGAACGATCTGACCATCATCTCCGCAGTAAACGTCCGTTTGTAGAACGCACCGACAGGGAGAACCAACATCATGGAATCCAATACACAGGAAATCGTGGCGAAACTTCAGGAGTTTGCCGCGCTGTACGGGGTAAGAGTTGTTGCAGCGATCGCGATTCTGGTCATCGGTCGTATCGTGGCCGGCGTCGTGAGGGGAGGCATCGGAAAACTGATGCGCCGGAGCAAGATCGATGAGACCTTGATCAGCTTCGTCGCGAATCTGGTTTACTTTGCGCTGATGGCATTCGTGATTATCGCGGCTCTCGGAAAGCTTGGCGTGCAGACGGCTTCGTTTGTCGCAATACTCGGTGCTGCCGGCCTGGCCATCGGTCTGGCGTTGCA
>JAHIZV010000247.1 GCA_018814445.1 Verrucomicrobiota bacterium
CCGTGAGGCGTGTTCCTCCTCCCGACACCACCCACGCCCCTTACGGGGCTCACTACAAACGCCCGACGTCGTCAGGCATCGTTCGTAGTCAACGCCGTGAGGCGTGTTCCTCCTCCCGACGCCACCCACGCCCCTTACGGGGCTCACTACAAACGCCCGACGTCGTCAGGCATCGTTCGTAGTCAACGCCGTGAGGCGTGTTTCCCCTCCCGACACCACCCACGCCCCTTACGGGGCTCACTACAAACGCCCGACGTCGTCAGGCATCGTTCGTAGTCAACGCCGTGAGGCGTGTTCCTCCTCCCGACACCGCCCACGCCCCTTACGGGGCTCACTACAAACGCCCGACGTCGTCAGGCACCGTTCGTAGTCAACGCCGTGAGGCTTGTCGTGGGAGGGCGGAAGAGACTATCCTCCGCATGTGAAAAGTGCTGAGCAACCACCTGAACATGGCACCCGTCCGATCAGGAACTGGAAGGATGTGGTCCGCATCGGCACTGGCATCGCGTTTCTACTGCTCGGCCTCGCCGGACTGTTCCTCCCGCTTCTTCAGGGCATTCTCATGATCGCCCTGGGAGCGTTTCTCCTGGCCCCGTACGTCCCCTTCTTTGCCCGCATCCGTGATCGCATGTACGCACGCTTTCCTCGCACGGAACTCTTCGTCCTTCGAGTCAAACGCCGCTGGCGTCACTTCAGGGGAGACAGATGATTACGGAATACAGCTCTTAGATAGCGGATTCTTTGTCCCAATCAATCCTCAATCCCCATTCCGCAATCAGATCACCACCGGATCATCAAACCAAGATTGAACCCCGGACCATCGAGGTCGACATCTGCTGCTGCTCCGCCGAGGCTCACTTCATCGATGGTGACCATCGTGTACTTGAATTCGCCGAACAGTGATGTATCGACTTTTCCGTAGTCCGCGCCGTTGTCCGATATCTTCGCCTCAAATCCCGCTACCATGTAGTAACCCAGTTCGTTGTCGGGATCTTTTGACACGGGACCAGGCGCGTTGATATCGAGATTGAACCGATAGTAACCCAGACCGGCGCCGACATAGAAGTCGGCCGCCTCGCTCACGGGCATCAGCATGGCCAGCCCGAATTCAATCGGGATCACTTCCAGATCTACATCGATCCCGCTGACGTCATCGGCGAGGTCATTGAAGTAGGCCGCGCGAACCTGCAGATTCACCGACGGCACCATTTCGATGTCTATCCTGAGACCCAACCCAACTCCGTCGGCCGCGTCACCCGCGTCCCAGTACGCCCCGTATATACCCCAGCCATTTGCGGCCCAGGATGTGAAGGAAATAAGGGAAACGGCGACAGACAGCAGTACGATCTTTCTCATGGCATTCTCCTCCGGGATGACTCCCACTGACCATTTATACTTCCTGGTGCAAGCTCACTCAAAGCTTTATGCCTGCACAACTGAATATTGGACGTTTATGCCGCGGAAATATTCACGGGGAGGACACGGTGGAAAATAAGCAAGTAAAGCGCTTGACCCTTCTATTGTCTTCTGCTCTTATCTCGCAGGTTTCACTTCACTCATTGCACAAACAAGGATAGGACACATGAAGAAGCTGGCAGTAATGATTATAGCAGCAACCGTATCTGTCAGCGCGTTCGCCGAGCACGTCTGGCTTATCTCAGGCAGCATATATCACCGCAGTGCGCATAACGTCTACATGGGCACCGTCGCGAGTTGTTACATGGGCGTGTGGCCGGTGGCGCCGGGTCACACGGCCGGCTCCGTTTATACAGACGACGGCTGGCAGACCGTAAAGTGGTCCAGTGCGGGCTGGCTCGCGAATGTCACCGGTCCCTATGGCAACATCGATGAGAACTGGAGTCTCGAGATGAGCGGCTACCATGGCGGCGGATACAGTCCGATCACCTTTGAGTTCGCCCTCTATGTCACCGACCAGTGGGGCAACTGGTATTGGGACAACAACGGCGGCGCCAATCATCAGATCACGCACTACGCTTACTACAATCGATAAGCCGTAGCGTGCTTCGAAGAATACAGGGCGCGTTCCCCGCAAGGGAGCGCGCCCTTTTCCGTGCCGCCGTTGCAAACCTCTGGTTTCAGGTTCGCCTATCCGCCAATCGTGGTACAATGACTGCACCATGAGATGGCGGCTGGGCATTTTAATCGTTGCTTTGATCCCCGCGGGGTTCTATGTGAAGTACTTTGTAAGCGGTGACCTGGGCACCTGGTGCAACATCTATGGCGGCGCGATTCTCTACGAGGTATTCTGGATTGCCGTCCTTGCCTTTCTTTTCACCCGCTGGAGCGCCCTCGCCTGTTCTCTGATCGTCTTCCTCACTACCTGTGCGCTCGAGTTTCTTCAGCTCTGGCACCCGGCATGGCTTGAACCCGCGAGAAACACCATCATCGGGCAAGCTCTTCTCGGATCGGTATTCGATCCCTACGACTTCATTTATTATGTAATCGGATCACTCCTCGGCGGACTCATAGTGTGGAGCTTCAGGCATGGCGCATGGAGCATGAAGTAGAACACGCCGTTTGACTTTGGACTTTGAGCGGAGAACTTTGACTATGAAAACACTCCACATCTTCGCATTCATAACCTTACTCGGAGCGCAGACTGCCATGTCAGAAACAGCACCAACGGAACTTGCAACCTTCGGCGGCGGATGCTTCTGGTGCGTCGAGGCCGTGTTTCAGCAGATCGACGGCGTGAAGAGCGTCAAATCCGGCTATGCGGGCGGCGAGACGAAGAATCCCACGTACAAAGAAGTCTGCAGCGGGAGAACCGGTCATGCGGAAGTCGTGCAGGTTGAATACGACCCGACCCTGGTTTCATATGACGCTCTTCTCCTGTGGTTCTGGAAGGCGCATGACCCCACGCAGTTGAACCGCCAGGGAGCCGATTCCGGCACGCAATACCGGTCGATCATTCTTTATCACAACGATGAGCAGAAGCAGGCGGCAGAGAAATCAAAGGCAGAGGCTCAGAAGAAGTTCTCCAGGCCGGTGGTCACGGAAATCTCGCCCATGGACGTCTTCTATCCTGCCGAGGACTATCACCAAGACTACTATTCCAACAACAAGACGGCCGGCTACTGCAATTTCGTCATTTCGCCCAAGCTTGAGAAGCTGGGTCTGAAGAAATAGTCCCAAGCCCAATCTCCCATGTCCAAGGTCGACTTTGCACCTTGGACTTTGGATCCTGGACCTTTATCCTTCCTGCATGCGTAAGCGGGATCTGCTCCTCGATACCCTGGCTCTCGTCGGCACCATCGTCATCGCCGTGGCGCTGAAGTGGGAAGCGAGAGATCTGATCTGGGGTCTCTGGATTTCCAGCCTCACGTTCGGCTATCTCTTCATCATCACGACTATTGTCGTCGGCGTGCTATGTGAGAAAGACACGTTGAAGCGAATCTCCTCCGCATTCGGAGGACTCTTCCTCATCGCCTTCTTCTCGGTTCATTTCTGCATGTTCCATTTTGTGCACGCGATGTTCCTCAATTCCTTCTTTCCTATCATCGACCACGAGGGCGCCGATCTGGCGGACATTCCTCTCATTATCCATGCGTCTCTGGGCTCGTACTGGCCTATGGTCCTGGCCACGTTTATCTCCCGCCTCGACAGGATCAGTCCGGCGCGTCTAAGAGAAACGGCAGGATCTCAATGGTCGAACAGGAAATCGTTCGAAAGCGGCCTGGCTGAGCCCTATATAAATGTCGTACGCATGCACATTCTGATTTTCATATTCGCGGGACTGCACGCCGCGAACCTTTCCCATTACGCGATCTACCCCGTGATCGCCTTCTACTTCGTCCCCTGGGGAGGGATCATCGCTCGATTTAAGAACCGCGCCGCGAACGGGAGCAAGGGCGCACAGAACACCCCACTTTGAACTTTAAACAGAGAACCTTGAACTGCTATTCTGCATCTGCTCCACAAAGGAGCGCCGAGTAACCTGAGATGGAGGACGCTAGATGGAATACGAAGTATCAACGTCAGCGGCGGCAGGGGGATTAGGGGCCATTGGTATAGTCTACATTGCGATCATCGTCCTGATGATCGCCTCTCCATGTGGAAAGTGTTCAGCAAAGCGGGACAGCCCGGCTGGGCGGCCATCATACCGATCTACAATGTTATTGTATTGATCCAGGTGTGTCAGAAACCGCTCTGGTGGATTGTTCTCTTCTTCATTCCGATCGCGAATCTCGTCGCCGTCATCCTGTTGGCCATCGCCTTGGCCAAGGTCTTTGGCAAGGGCGGCGGTTTTGCGGCTGGATTGATTCTTCTGCCGATCATCTTCTACCCGGTACTGGCTTTTGGGTCCGCACAGTATGCGGGTGGAACTTCATCCTCTCCGGACGCCTGACAGCGGTCATGATTCGTCACCTTGGGGCCCCGTGACAACACGGGCCCCTTTCCGGTTGCAGGAATCCCAAAGATCGTCTGGCACTCCCTGCCTGCTTTGATACACTTGCGGCAACGGGAGGAAGCTCATGAAAATCTGGTTTGCCGCTGCTCTTTCGGTCGCCGTCTCAGTACTGACTTCTCCGGGCACCGTTCGCTACGTCGCTCCGGGAAGCCCCTCTCCCACCCCGGGATATACAAACTGGCTGACGGCCGCGCACATCCTTCAGGAGGCGGTCGGCATGAGTACCAACGGCGATACGGTGCTGGTGTCCAATGGCTTCTACTCAGTCGGCGGGGCTCTCGTCCCCTCTAATATCACATCGAACCGCGTCGTTGTTTCCGTCGGAGTGACAGTACGGAGTGTAAACGGACCCGATGTCACGACCATCGCGGGTGCGCCCGACCCCTTCATGCCGGACGGACTCGGCTCGAATGCCGTGCGCTGCGCGGCCGTTGACGGCGGCGTGCTTGCCGGCTTCACACTCACCAGCGGATACACGCGTAATACTCCGAACAACGTTGGCGAGAAGGGCGGCGGCGGGGTCTTCATTGAGAGCGGCACAGTGTCGAATTGCATCATCCGGAACTGCCACGCGGACAACACCGGCGGCGGAGTTCTTTTCTACTTCGGGAACGGGCTGGTCCACGCATGCACTATTAGCGACAGCACGGCCGTGCAAAGTGGCGGTGGCGCCACCTTTAACGGCGGGTCAGGCCGTCTTGAGAGCTGCGTCATTATCAGCAACTCCGCGACCATCGGAGGAGGCGTATCCTGCTTCGGGGGCAGTGGAATCTACAACTGCACGATCGTGTCGAACACCGCGAACTGGGGAGGCGGGCTTCGCGACTATTTCAACTCACCCGTCGTCAATACGATCATCTACTACAATACCGGCACCTCGGGGAGCAACGAGTACTACGGAACCAGCGACATGAGCTACTCATGCACCCGCCCCCTGCCATCAGGATCCGGAAACTTCACCAACGCCCCCCTGTTCTACGATCCGGCCAACCGCGACGTCCATCTGCGTGCCGACTCTCCCTGCATAGGCGCGGGAACCAACATTCTCCTGAGCTTGATGACGGATATAGACGGGCAACCGCGAGTCTTCGGCTCACACATCGACGTCGGAGCCGATGAGGCTGTCATCGAGGCATCGTGGATAACCACCAATGGTTCTGGCAGGTCCAGCCATTGGCTGCTTCCTCCTCATATCGTCTATAAACTGGAGACATCCACCGATCCCGCCGGAACAAACTGGTGGAATCTCTCCGGTACCTGGACCTCCATGTTCCCCTCGGTAACCATCTCTGATTCATCGTCCGACCCGCTTCGAAGATATCGGATCCGATGGGTCGGGCCATAGGAGGAAGGCAGAAGTCAGAGGTCAGGTCAGGAATGAGTAGCCGATGACTTTGTGTCTGTTTTTGCCTTATTGCCAATTAACGCTATACTAATAGGGCTTTTCAAAACCCGATGTGGAGGTATCTCGTGAAACAATATGTGTCTGTTCTTCTCCTCGCTTTGATCGTTCTGTCCGGCGTCACAGGATGCATCACACGCCATGAACCTGCGGACCGTGCGCTTCGTCCCGGGTCTTACTATGTTCGCACCCACGGGCCCGGACAGGTTGAGTTTGTGGAACGAGGCACTGGCGGCGCCTATCGGACCGAACCGTCTGAGAACAGTTACCACCTTCGCCGGCGCGCTGTTCAGGATCCCGCCCCCGTTCCCGTCGTCAGGGAAGAGGAAGTGACGCACGAAATCATGCGCACTCCAAGCCCGGCGCCCGCGCCGCAGGCACCCGACACATCGGACATTGAGCTTCCGCCGAACGCGAAACCGGGGGAATGTTACGCGCGAGTCGTTGAACCGCCTGAGTATAAGACCGTCACGGAGCGCGTCATGGTCAAAGAGGAATCCGAACGCTTTGAAGTCATCCCCGCCGAATATGAATGGGTGGAGGAGAAGGTTCTTGTGAAGGAGGAATCGGAGGAACTCGTCGTTGTTCCAGCCGAATATGATTGGGTTGAAGAGCAGGTTCTCGTCAAACCAGCAACGAGCGAGATGGTAGAGATACCCGCTGAGTACGATTGGATAGAGGAAGACGTTCTGGTCAAGGCGGAGCACGCCGAATGGAAGAAAGGCGGAGGTCTGATCGAAGACGTGGATGGCGCCACGGGAGAAATTATGTGCCTCGTCACGGTACCGGCAGAATACAAGACGGTGCGAAAAAAGATGCTGGTCCGCCCGGCAACAACCAAAGAGGTGACGACTCCCGCCGAGTACGAAACCGTGCGCAAGAAGATCACAGTTCGACCGCCCAGAACGGAAGTGAAGAAGATTCCCGCAGAGTATGACACGGTCCGCGTCAAGAAGGTGGTCACACCCGAGCGGCGGGAGCGCTTAGTCGTTCCTTCCGAGTACAACACCATCGACAAGCAGGTGCTTGTGAAGGCTGGACGCACAACGTGGCGCAGGGTTGTCTGTGAGACCAACATCCGTCCTGAGATTGTCGAAGACATCCAGAATGCGTTGTTGAGCCTTGGCTATGACGTGGGTCCGGTGGACGGAAAACTGGGACCTCAAACGCTCTTCGCGATCGAACAGTTCCAGAGAGACAAAATGCTTGCTGTCGGCGGCCTCACATACCAGACGGTCAACGCCCTCGGCGTAGAGGTCCGATAACAGCCGGCATAGAGCGTTCATGACGCCGACAGGTCGTTTGCAGCATGCCATGCCGACGACCTGATATACCCCCAATGCTGTCAATCTTTTCTTCCGAAGCTCTTAACATCGCCATATGTAGCGCGTACTCTATATACAGATTCGCTCGGGGGGGCCTGATGATGAATCTGTGGGGCCATGGAGACCCTGACCATGGGGAGAAGGCCTGCAAGCGGAAGAGAGAGAAAGCCCCGTCGACTTCAGAGCAAGCTGTCTAATTTTGTAATTTTCGCCCCCGCTCCTGTCATCCTTCTGCTGGCGATGCTGCCCGTTCTCTTTTCCAATCAGGATCAGCTCGCATCCGAACCCGTCAACACGCCTCGAACCCCTCCGCGTGTGACCATTCGAAAAGCTCCGAGAATCGCGCCCCGCCCCGCCGCCCTGGAGCCCGTTCAAGTCACTGGCATACGCACAGAAACTGACGGCCTGGCCTCTCCCGATGAGCTGGCCATCGACCCGATAAGCGGATCGCTCACGGTCAGCGAAGAAACCGCGAACAGGATCACGCGTATCTCAGATGGAATACACACCACGATTGTCTCCGCACAGACCGCGATCTACCGGCGCACTGATACGGATCTCGTCAGGGACGTTCCTATCCGTTCACCCGAAGGCATCTGCTATCAGCCGGATGGCACCCTTTACGTGGTTGAAGACATCCCCGGCGGGCGGCTGTTGCGATTCTCGAGACACGACGTCGGGGAATTCCCGGTCGGAGAAGTCATTGACATCCCCGGGAACTGGCAACGTCATGCGTGGGAATCAGTGGCCGTAAGCGCTATGGGTGAAATTCTTATTGCGGGTTCCGACGTCGAGGCCATGAGTGGCGAAGACAGCCCGGCGGCTTTTCCTTCGGGAGCGATTCTTTTCCGCGACAGCAACGGCGACTGGTGGATTCCTTACCAACGCCTGTTCTCCAGTTTTTCGTCCGTCGCCTTTTCCGCCGACAAGCGTCGGGCCGTCTACTCGTGCGAACTGACAGGAGAGGTCGGCTGGTTTGATCTGCAGACCCGCCAGCCTCTCGGCGGCACAGTCTCCTTCTCCGCAAAGTCCCCGGAGTGCGCGACGGTTCTGCCCAACGGGACAATACTCCTTACCGAAGAGCCCGGTTCTGTTTATCTGATCGATCCCGCCAGCAACCAGGCGCAGCTCATCTTCCACGAGGAAGGGAACACGATCGAGTCCGCGATCTGGGATCCTGTCAGCAGCGAGATAGTAATATCCGATGACCACAACGGGCGGATTCTCCGCGTGTCCGTAAACCGGGATATTGCCGAAGGGCCGGATCGTCTTGCGTGGGCCCCCTTCCAACCCCTTTTCCGCGCACCGGATGTCCCCGAAGAGTGCCCTCTCTATCTTGCCCGGGTGCTGGCGCTGGGAGGCCTGGATTACATCAATGCCCCGCGTCCTGAGGTCTCGTTTCGTGAATTCACTTCACGTGTGCCGCTTATCGCTGCCGACGCCAGACTCACGCCGATGGAGCCCTCCGCGGGCGTATCCGATCCGGGCGTTCGCCTGCAGTTTGTCGTATTCAACCCGAACCAGGTCACGATACTGGGCAATGAAGTGTCGATGCCTCTCGCGGGATTCATTCTCAAGCGGGCTTCGGGCCGGGAAGTGAAGACAAAAATCGTCTCGCTTGCCGCAAAGGTCACGGCTTTTGAAGAGGCATCTTTTCATGATATGGACAAAGCGGATCTCGTGCTGCCTCATCCCGCAACGATCGGCGTATCGCCAAGCGGAATAACGACGATTCAGTTCCTGGGACTCAATGAAACGCCGGACTACTCGCTCGTTCTCAATCCTCGGAGGCCGTCAGACAGCTACATCGTCGTCTACCACCCGGACGGCGGCACGGAGCACTATCTTCTCACTCCACCGCACGAGAGCTTCAATGAATCAAACTGGGTCATAGCATATTCGGGCGCGCGGCTCGAAGAGTGGCAGGAACTGAGCGTGCTTTCGCGCGAGCAGGCCATGTCCGTGCATGAAGAAACGGTTGGAGTTCGTCTGCAACCAAAGATATAGTCTGAGTGTGGGGAATATGAGAGAAAGACGACGACGCAGGAGCGCCCGTGTGGTGCCGCTTGTTGCTATTCTCATTTCGGGGCTCTGTCTTTCTCATTCTTCTTTCGGTCTTCAGATCGATCCATCCCGTGAACTGGTCTCCGCCGAGATTGTCGCGGCCGGATTTGTGACACCGACGGGCATCGCTCTCGATCCGAAGACGGGGCGATTCTTCGTTGCAGAGCGCACCGCAAATCGAATCTCCATTATAGAAGATCGCAAACCTGTGCCTCTCTTTGATGAGGGCTTCGCCATCAGCGACGATGTGCCCAAATGGATGCGCTCCCGGTCCGCGGAATACCTGCAGATAATGCGGCCGGAATTCCGCTCACCGCAGGATATAGCATTTGATGAAAAAGGTCAGATGTACGTCGCCGAAGGAGGTGAAGGCGGCCGGATTCTCCAGTTCCAGCCTCTTGAGAAAGGCGAGGCCCTGGCTCATATCATCCCCACTCCGTGGATGGGACCTTCCCGCGGATACACCAGCCTCGCCCTCACCACGAACGGCCGGCTCTTCTGCACCGCCGGCCTGTCCATTGAGGACAAGGCGTTTGGTTTCGGCAGTGTTCTGGTCCGAAATCCGGATGGCGACTGGGATCTGATTGACTACGGTCCGTTCGCCCATTTTTCATCCCTCGCTTTCGACGAGAAGACGGGCATTCTCGCCGTAGGCGAGAGTTACGATACGGACCTGGTCTGGTACGACGCGGATCGCGAGACGGCTGTCGGAGGACACGACCGGATATCCGGAGTCAGACACGTTGCGCTTCTTCCCGACGGAATCACGATCGTCGCGCGTTCGCATGAGAACGGCGAATGGACGATAGAGGAAGTCGATCCGATAACGCGAGAATCCTTCCAGTGGATATCCGGTCTTACCGCTGTGGGTGACCTGTTTGTCGAACCTGAAAGCGGCGATCTCTACGTGACGCTCGAAGAAGAAGGCCAGGTGCTCCGCATCCGACGCATGGGTGAGCTGCGAAGTCATGACGATCATATGCTGGGGCGCCTGCTGAAGAAGTTCGAACACGACTGGGTTCTGCCCCCGAAAGAATGGCCGGAGTTCTTCCGCCGCTTCATTGAAAAACTGGAACTCGTGCGCGCAGTCAACGAGCGCCACACCGATCGCCCCGCGCTGGAAATCACGGG
Organism: Verrucomicrobiota bacterium; assembly: GCA_018814445.1. Classification (GTDB taxonomy): domain Bacteria; phylum Verrucomicrobiota; class Kiritimatiellia; order JAHIZV01; family JAHIZV01; genus JAHIZV01. Next base: position 10,355 of record JAHIZV010000247.1, read on the forward strand.
CGCGCGCATTCCCATGACGATGAGCGATTTTGCCCAGTCCATCCCGGTCGTCGCGGGAAAATTCAAAACCACGTTGCTCCGGCCGCAGGGCGTCGAGAAAGACCCTATCAAGGAAATCAACTTCGTCATTCTTTTCCCGAACAACAGCATGGTCACGAAGGATTCGGTCGCGCCGAGTCTGAGCCTGGTCCGAATCGAACACGAGAGCGGTCTGGTCCGAAGAACGTCCTTTCTGCCCAATCGAAACGGCGTGAAGGTGTCCGAAGAAATGAGTTGGGCCGACATGCCGGAGGTCCTGGTCGCTTTTCCTTCCGGATACTATGTTCGCCCGAATCATCTCACGGAAAGCGATCTCCTGCGCGTCTACTTTCTGGGTCTGGGATTGGGCCCCGACTACTGGTTGGATATCCATCGCCTTGAAGGCGAGATGAGCCGCATGGTAATCGAAAAATCCGACGGAACCCGGCTGGACTACAAACTCGAGCCCTACAGAGAAAGTCTGAAAGCAGGCGGCGAAACCGTCCTTGCCGCAGGCATCACCCATTTCACAAAGGGCTGGTATCGAATAGGAACCAAACCGGTGATCTGGAACAGGGTGGAACCCGAGTCGGCCGCAGTCAAAGCGCGCCACCTGCGCTCGCTGGCACAGTTGCAGATGTTCGCATCTTCGCCTTCACCTTCCTACCGGACCACGCCCGGAGAACCCACGCCGAATGAACTCGATTTCCGGCGGCGGGTTCTCATACGCGCCGCGACGCGATGGCAGGATGTCCGCATGTAGGGCCTAACGGCAAGAGAACCGGACCGAAGGAGCGTGTGCAAACGCTATTCGCTGTGCTGTCTGATCGTTTCATCCGGATGCGCGAGGCTGACCGGTTTCAGCCAGACAAGGAAGAGAGCGATCATCACACCTTCGACGAGCGAGCCGATCAGCAGGACGCTCAGTTCGACGATATTCATCAGGATCGGCACGCCGAGCAGCATGGTGTAGAGCAGCCACTCCTGAAACAGCCAGTACAACGCCCAGATCGTAAAACCCCAGAATATACCTTTCCTGAACCACGTCCGGCCCGGAATGGAGGGCTGAAATACGGCAAAGAATACGGCATGCAGAATGCTCAGAAGGATAATGCCGGCGGCACATGTTGGAATGTTGCGCGGTTGACAGATACTCAGGAATATCTCGCTCTGCACCGGATCCATGTAGAGCAGTGCCTGCATCGGCGGGCTGTAGAAAATCAGTCCCATCGCGCCATGGCCCACCACACCGGCCACAACACCCGAGACCAACAGCCATACTACCCTTCTTACTCCTCCCATAACAACAGCCTCCGACTGCGCTGAATCTATATCAAGATCGTGTTGCTGGCAACGGTTGTTATGACCGCAGTTTCCTCAGCACTCTCATCAGGAAGAGAGGAAGAGGATTGGGGACCTTTGTCGGCCGCCAGTCGAGATCACGGGTGATCGGACTGATGTCTATCAATCCCCGTTCTCTCTTCAACTTCTCCGAGAACGGGATGTCCCGGTAGTATCGCACGGCGACTTCTTTCGCCGGCAGACCCAACAAGTTGTCTTCGGCTGCGGCAAAGAAGACGCGATAGCCTTTCTCTGGGGAAAGCACTAACCTCGTGATGATCTCGCCCGTATCCTTCGTCACAATATAGGCGAACAACTCATTGCGCTTTTCATCACTCACTCTTCCCATCGCTTTTGATTTCCAGACATCCCACGCCGAGAGTATCGCCGGCAGTCTGAGACACACACACATCATCTGTTTCGTATCAGCCAACTCTCTCAGTCTTGTCTCCGCGGCCAATTTGCTCCTTGCGTACCCGTTATTCGACAACGTCGGAGAATCGACGTGGAGAGGAAGATGAGGAAGCCCTCTCCATGCGCCCGGCGCCAGTCCATCGCCCGTCCCGCGGTAGACCTGAATCGTGCTGGTGAACAGCAGCATCTTCACCGATGAGGACTCGACGGCATCGAAGACGGCCTTGTTCATGAGCATGTTCTGCTCATACTGAGGATCGGGAAATCCCGGTGCCCTCGGATGATTCGCAAGATGGACCAGCGCATCTTTTCCCTGCATGAGAGTGCGACAGAAACCTCCATCCCTCAGATCGCCCTTCACAAACGGAAAGCCGCAGTCTTCTACTTCGTGAATATCAGTTCCCGTGACGTCAAATCCACTGCGAACCAACGACCGGCAC
>JAHIZV010000248.1 GCA_018814445.1 Verrucomicrobiota bacterium
AGAAGTAGGTTAGAGCCGCCTCCTGCAGGTTTCCGGGCGCCCTATTGAGTTAGGGCGCCCTCTTTCTGTCCGTCACTTAGAATGTTGGCGCGCAGCGCTTCAACAGTACGGTAATAGTCAAGGATGCTGTTCATTTCCTCTTTGTCTTCGCCGTCTTCCGTCAGGGTCACAGCTTTTCGCTGGGTTTCTATGGCCTGATCAATCAGGCCGACCGCGTAGTAGATGCGGGCAAGCGTGTCGAGGACGGGCGGTAGCTTCTCGCCCGAAAGGGTGTTGGATTTCTGTGCGGCGGTGAGTGCGGTCTCCAGATCCCGGAATTGCAGTGGTGAGGTGATGATCATCCACGCAAGGGTATTCAGATTCTCAGCATCGTCTGCAAAAGCCACCAGCATCTGCCGATACAGATTCTTCAGCTCACCATACTTCTCATAGTGGGCGAGAAGCCCGGCCTTGGCTTGATAATACGGGAAGTTCTCTGGGGCGAGCTCTATCAGTTCATCAAGTTTCTTCAGAGCTGCGTCCGGCGTATCTCTACGGAACAGTTCGGCGAGTTCTGCCTCGGCGTCCTGCTGCTTCTTACGGAGAGACAAATCGAAGCTGCCATTAAGAATCTGCTCGATATCCTCTTCCAGGCCGGACAGCGGATGTCCGGACCACACTACAACTCCGTTTGTGTCGACAACAAATGCGTGCGGAATGCCGTCGATGCCTTCCATGTACGCTTCTGAAGCCGTGCCTTCCGTGTCCAGGCCCACGCGATAGAGAATCTCAGTGTCTTTGGTGAAAGCGTTGACTTTCTTCTCATCCTCATCGGTTACTCCGACAATGATCACGTCGCGGGCCTTGAGCTTCTTGTGAAGCTCATTGAGTTGCGGAATTGAGACGCGGCATGGAGGGCACCATGTGGCCCAGAACTCAACCACGTAGAAGGTTTTCCCGTCAGGTCTGGAGGGGTCGACGGGGCTGCCATTGAGCCATTTCTCCACTTTGAGAGCAGGAGCTTTGTCACCCACCTCCAGTGCGCGGACCGAAGCACAAAGGACAAGCGACAGCAAAATCAGGGCCAGGCATTTCTTCATCGTTACCTCCGCTATCGGTTGCAGTATTTGACGTTCACTGCCCCGTGATCGTTCACAGGTTCTTGTTATCGCTTTCGTCTTTCTCAGTATATCCGCTTTCCTGTCGGTCGAAGTTGAGTTTGTTCTTCCTGGTATAGAGACTGTGAATGTCTTCGGCGGACATGCCGAGAACCAGGGCGAGAGAAATAAGGAAGTGGAACAGGTCAACTACTTCGACGCGTGCGTTCTGCTTGTCATATTCCTGATATTTGGCCCACCATTTCCATGGAACACTATCGGTCAATTCCGCTAGTTCCTGCGTCATAGCGCGACAGTAGTTGAGTATCCATATCTTCTGCTGCTCTTCATCCATGTTCAGCGTATCGACGCCGATGCGAAGATTAAGGTCCGTCTGCATGGAGAACATCTCGGCCAGCATGTCTTTTTCATTCATTCGGTGGTTTCCTCTAAATGAGTAACAACGTCTTTTTCTGAGTAACAGTTCTGTCAGCATAGTTTTTTGCCCGTGTACCGTCAATTAGGGGTGTGAATAGAGGAGCCTATTCTGTTATAGAGGGCACTACGCTAATTTGGACATCAGGAGACTTCAGATGGAGAAAGTAGTTATTCTCGGGACTGGTGCTGCCGGACTCACGGCGGCTCTCTATACGGCCCGCGCTAATCTTGAGCCGCTTGTTTTCGAGGGATTGGAACCAGGCGGGCAGTTGACAACGACGACTGAGGTCGAGAATTTCCCGGGTTTCCCGCAGGGAATTATGGGGCCGGCTCTGATGGAGAATATGAGAGCCCAGGCGACCCGCTTCGGGACGCGCTTCGTGCGAGCCTCCGTTGAGTCTGTTGATTTCAGCGGCAGTCCGCTTTCTTTGAAGGGGGACGACGGGAAACAATACGAGTCTGCCACGGTCATCATTGCGACGGGGGCCACAGCCAAATATCTTGGACTCGAATCGGAGCAGAAACTGATCGGCAGGGGCGTTACGGCTTGCGCGACTTGTGACGGGGCTTTCTACAGAGACGTGCCGGTGTGTGTGATCGGTGGGGGGGACACGGCTGTGGAGGAAGCTGTGTTTCTGACGCGATTTGCATCCAAAGTGACAATTATTCACCGCAGGGATCAGCTCAGGGCGTCGAAAATAATGGCTGATCGGGCTCTGAGTAATCCGAAAATCGAGGTGATGTGGGATAGCACGGTTGAGGAAGTGCTGGATGTTGAAAAAGGCGAGGTAACCGGTGTCCGCCTGAAGAACGTGAAGACGGGCGAAATCAGCGAACTTGAGGTGGCCGGCTATTTCTCGGCCATCGGACATAAGCCGAACACGGATCCATTCAAAGGACAATTGGACATGGACGAAACGGGATATCTGATAACGGACAAAACCCGAACAAACACTCCCGGTGTCTTTGCCGCAGGGGATGTTCAGGATTCCGTTTACAGGCAGGCCGTCACTGCGGCGGGCACAGGCTGCATGGCGGCTCTTGAAGCGGAGAGGTATCTGGAGTCCCTTGAAGGATGACGAAGAAGCGCAGAGCAGAAGAAGGTGTTGCGGGGCGTGAGTGGGGAACATACTCACGTCTCATCCAGTATGCCTGGGAATACAAGGGACGGATCGGCTTGGGTCTTCTCTTCGGCGCCTTGTGCGGGGGGTCGAGCTTCGGTATGTTGGCCTCGCTTCAGGGCGGACTGGCCAGCGGATTCGGGGGAACGGAATCGTTCGTAAATCGTATCGCAAATTCGCTGCATGATTTGATCCCGATTGCCCGATCGTCTCAGTTCATGGCCACGCTGCTCGTACTGCTCGCGCTGCCCGTCTTCGCTATTTTCCGTGGTGTGGGCTTCTTTCTGAGCAAGTACTTCATCGAATGGGTTGGCCATCGCGTGGTCATGAATATCCGCAATGACCTTTTTGCCCATGTACAGGATCTCCCTCTTTCCTTCTTCACTAAGACCCGCACTGGCGAATTGATGTCGAGAACAACGGCGGACACGCAAATGGTGGAACGAGGCGTGTCCACAGTGATCGGTGACGCGGTGCGAGAGCCGTTTATCCTAATCGGCGCGGTTGCGATGCTTATCAAGCTTGATGCGAGGTTGGCGGGCCTGAGTCTACTGTTATTCCCGATTTGTGTCATTCCCGTGGGGCTCTTCGGGCACAAGGTCCGGCGATACGCGAAGGAGGGGCAGGCGAAACTGGCCGATTTGTCTTCGATTCAGCAGGAGACGATCACGGGAACGCGAATTGTCAAAGCGTTTGGAATGGAGGCCGCCGAAAAAAAGCGTTTCGCGCATTACTGTGCCCAGGTATTCCGGCGTCAAATAGGCGTCACGAAGGCGAAGGCGTCCGTTCTGCCCATTATCGAAGTCATTGCCATGGTGGGCGCGGTAGTTGTCATTCTCTATGGCCGATGGTCCGGCATGGCATTGAATGAGCTGGTGACTTTTCTCGGATCCATGGTGTTGATGTATGATCCCGTGAAGAAGTTGAGCCGTCTTCATCTGGGCATTCAGCAGAGCTCGGCGGCAGCCGACAGAATATTTGAAATTCTCGACATCGAACTGACGATTACAGACCGGGTTGACGCCGTTGAGCTGTCAGAAACAATCGAATCGGTTGAGTTCAGAAATGTTTCGTTCTCTTATGAGGAAGAGCCGGTTCTGCGGGAGATTAACTTCCAGGTCCGTACGGGAGAATGTATCGCCTTTGTAGGCAGTTCCGGTTCGGGAAAGACGACGCTGGTCAGTCTTCTTCCGCGCTTTTTCGACGTCTCTTCCGGAGGCATTCTGGTTAACGGCAGAGACATTCGTGAGTTTACTCAGGCGTCCCTTCGAAAGCAGATCGGCCTGGTAACTCAAGACACCGTGCTTTTCAACACCACCGTCGCGGAAAACATTGCCTACGGATCCAGCCAAGTGGATATGGAGGAAGTAAAGAGCGCAGCACGCCGCGCGCACGCGCACGATTTCATCATGGAAATGCCGCAGGGGTATGAAACGAAGATTGGAGAAAGAGGCATACGGCTGTCCGGCGGACAGAGGCAGAGGCTGGCGATAGCCCGGGCGATACGCAGGAATCCTCCGATTATGATTCTCGACGAGGCGACCAGTGCTCTCGATACGGAGTCAGAACGGCAGGTGCAGGCGGCTCTCGACGAACTCATGACGAACAGAACGGTCTTTGCGATTGCGCACAGGCTCTCAACGATAGTCCAGGCGGACAGGATCATGGTGCTGGACCGTGGGCGCATCGTGGAAGTGGGCACTCACGATGAGCTTCTGGAGCGCGACGGGATCTACAAGTACCTCTACGACCTGCAGTTCACCGTCTGAGCATCTGCCTCCCGACTACAGGTGACCGCGATACTTCTTGAGGATATCTCTTACGTATCGTTTAGTTGTCGGGTACGTAATCTGCCCCCAGAAGATGCGCGCATCATCGTCGTCACCATCCGCCCATCTCAGAACATTGGATCTTCCTGAGTTATACTCAGCCAGCGCGTAGGGCAGGGGGTCGCGGCGTATGGACCACGCTGATATCGCGCGGGCGAGATACCAGGTGCCGGCGCGAATGTTGGTTTCCGGATTGTAGAGTTCATGCTTTGAGAAATGCTCGAGTTCCTGTGCTTCAGCCCATTCTTTCGCCGCAATCTCGCGGACCTGCATCAGTCCTATTTCCCCGGCTTTTCCCGTGCATCCGGGGTCAAAGCGACTCTCTTTCCAGGCGACAGCGGAAATCAGTCGCGGATCAACGCCGTATTCTCGCGCTATGCGAACAATGAGCGCGTCGTAGCTGTGGATCCGCCTTAGAACGGACGCCCCCGCCAGCCCGATGATTATAAGAGCTGCCATGGCGTTCCAATAGATGACCTTCAAGGCCGTTTTCCTTGAGACAGTCCGCATACCGTCAATCTAGGAAGTATTTTCGCCATTGTCCAGCGGCTCGATGACGTCCGGGATTATCCGGGGCCCAGGTTTCAACTTTGGGCCTTGAAGTTTGATGTGTGAAGTCCGAATCTGATAGTCCACGGCGCGTGCAACGGATGTTCACAATGGAGGCAGAAGAATGAAATCGTGCAGGAAGGAGTTGTGGTTTAATACCTCGACGCGCAGATCTTTCACCAACATAACTCCTCAGGTGCAGGACGCGTTGGACGACAGCGGGATCAAGGAGGGGCTGTGTCTTGTCAATGCGATGCACATCTCCGCGAGCGTCTTTATTAACGACGACGAAGGAGGCCTGCATCAGGATTTTGAGAAGTGGCTTGAGAAACTGGCGCCGGAGAAACCGTACTCTCAATACGCGCACAACACGTACGAAGATAACGCGGACGCGCACCTCAAGAGAACTATCATGGGGCGTGAAGTGGTTGTCGCCGTGACTGACGGACGGTTGGATTTCGGGCCATGGGAACAGATATTCTACGGGGAGTTTGACGGTAAACGTAAGAAGCGGGTCCTGATCAAGATCATTGGTGAGTAGCAGGTCTGAAACTTCCAAGGTTTGGAAAAACGCGGCGATACATTTCCAAGGTCTGGAACTTTTCATTAATGCAGGCGATAGCAAGAGTGATTGTTGAACTTTCCCTTGACCGGGAATTTGACTACCTGATTCCTGATGAGATCAGGCACGAGGTCAGGATCGGTTCCCGGGTCATCGTTCCTTTCGGTCATTCCGAAGCCCGCGGATATGTGGTGGGGTTCTCAGACAAGTCGAACTTCAAGACACTGAAACACATTAAGAGCGTCGTCGGTAAGAAGCCGCTGATAGATGATGAGATACTGAAGCTGGCCCGCTGGATGGGTGATTACTACCTGGCGCCGGTGGAAGCGGCCGTCCGGACCGTATTGCCCAGCGCTGTTCGCGGGAAAGACGCGGGATTCAAACAGAGATTATGCGTGACTCCTACGCCGATGGCAGAGGACGAAGAGGCGATAAGCGAGGTCCGAAAAAAGGCGCCGAAGCAGGCGGAGGTCCTGGATGTTCTTCTGACCGATGGTCAGGTGTTTTTGAATCATCTCGCCAAGGCGGCTCATACAACTGCGGGCACGATACGAGCACTCGAGAAGAAGGGCTTCGTCCACGTGGGAAGGCAGACGGTAGGGCGGGATCCCAAGGTGAATCAGGCGGTTCTGAGAACGCAGCCACTTGAACTGATGCCGGAACAGTCGTCGGCGCTTGAGACGATCAAAGTCTCGATCGATACCCGCATCCCTCCGGTGGTCCTTCTTCACGGTGTGACCGGCAGCGGGAAGACGGAGGTGTATCTGCAGGCGCTGCAATACGCGATGGACCGCGATATGGGCGCGATCATCATGGTGCCGGAGATATCCCTGACGCCACAGACCGTTGAGCGCTTTCAGGGCAGGTTCGGCGACTGTGTGGCCGTTCTGCACAGTCATCTATCTGACGGGGAAAGGCATGACGAATGGCACCGTATTCACGACGGCGCGGCAAGCATTGCTATAGGAGCCCGCTCGGCACTCTTTGCGCCGGTGCGGAATCTCGGATTGATCGTCGTCGATGAAGAGCATGAACCGACGTACAAGCAGGAGGAGACGCCACGTTACAATGCCAGGGACGTAGCAGTGATGAGAGGGCGGATGCATAACTGCGCCGTCGTCCTCGGCTCGGCAACTCCGTCACTTGAGTCGTATGCGAATGCCAAAGCAGGGAAGTACGCTCTTGCCGTCATGCCGCACCGGG
>JAHIZV010000016.1 GCA_018814445.1 Verrucomicrobiota bacterium
ACAAGAAACTGAAGCTGGTAGGCAAGGCCGCCTGAGCGGCCGCGGGGCGGAGAAGCTCCGGGCCTACGGCCCTCCGCTTCCCCGCCCCGCGAGGGAATATCCATGACCTTAATCTTTTTGCAGAACTTGACGGACACAACTCATCCGTCATCCGGCATCCGGCATCCGACATCCGGCATCCGGCATCCGACATCCGGCATCCGACATCCGTCATCCGCCATCCGTCATCCGTCATCCGACCTCAGTCGCCCTGTACCCCCGACCCCACGTCCCGGAGAAACGCAGTCAACTCTTCTGTTTGCTCGCGTCCGATGCGCTGTCCGATCCGGGCGGCGATGTAGACGACACCTATCAGGAACAGGGATATCGGAACGGCCCACAATCCCATCGGCTTCTGCCCCACATGGTGCTGCGCCAGACCGAACATGGTCGCGAAGAAGCCCAGGGTGACAATGGCCGTGTAAATTCCCGCGAACAACATCCAGACCGTAGGCATCGGCGTGACCAATCCATGCACATGAACGTGCTCTCCCTCATCGTCGAGAGACACCTGGAGCTGCGGCGACCAGTAGTGCCGGCGAGCCGCCGGCAAGGCAATGATGACGTAGTTATCGACTACCGTGATGATGTAGTCGGATGATGTGTCCCGAAGCCTCACAACAACCTGGGCAACAGTGCCCGTCAAAGTAAATTCCAGCTTGGGCCGCAGCCTCAATGTCATTGCCATGGGGGCAGTATGAACTAGAAACCTGAAACCTGAAACCGGAAACCTGAGTAACTGTTCGCCGCGAAAAGGCACGAAGAAGCGCAAAAAGGAGAGTTTGCTTTCGCGCCTTCTGAGAAAGAGAAGAGGCTGCCCTGAATGGTGCTGACTTAGAGGCTGTTCGGATCTGCCCGGGCTCGCCCGGGCCTTCGGAGTGCGGCAGTCAAACTGCCGCTTTGGGGGTCGCGAAGTGTACTTCGCGGGGGAAAAGCTGCATCCCGCCAACGGCGGGACAGGGTCGAACTTCACCAAGCCAGTGGCGTGGTGCAGCACTCCAAAGGTCGAAGCCGCTTCGCGACTGCGACGAGATCTCTACAAACTGTGTGGGGATTCGTCTTTGGACATCCTTAAGTCAGTGCCATTTGGGTCAGACCCTCTTCCGGCTCCTTGAACTCAACGAGAAGATCAACATCGCTAGTCTCCTTGGCGGTGCCTCGCGCCGTCGATCCAAATGCATCGAGTCGCTTTACGCGAAATCGTTCGCAGGCCGGCTCAGCAACCATCTTGATCTCCTCTATGTTCATGACGATATGATGACCCAACGGGCCCATTTCATCAAGTGCCGAGCAAACGCTCTCTATTCCGGCTTCCCGAAAAGGTTCTCGAAAAGCTCTTTGGCCTTCTCGAATCCCTCATCGGTCACAACAACGGATTTCGCCTTGCCCTTCGGATCATGTATCCAACCCTTCTCACAGAGCCGATCCATCGTATCCCAATCGAACGACTTCCACGCACGCAAGCACACCTCGTCCTTCCACATCACCAGATAAAGAAGAGCAAGAGTAGCCTCGTCAACCTTGTCTTTGTCATACTCCATATCTGCCTCCACACGGTATTGCAGCTTACTGATTCATTCTTGATTCTGGAGACGCGACCCCTAACCATAATGAGACCCACAATCACTAAGCAAAGCCTGACCCCTTGCCCCTTGAGGGGCCACCCCCTTTCAAGTTTCAAATCGGATTTCAGTTGCAGCCGCGACATGAGTCGCGTCGTCTTGATGTTCATCGACATCTGATGCGTGGGTGATGTATTCTTCATGCATATGAAGCTGAGTTACTATCAGGTTGTAGACTCTCTCTACATCGACCTGTCAGCCAAAGGAAGCGTCGAAAGCAAAAAGACATCCGAGGACGTTATCCTGAAATATGACCAGGAAGGAAATCTCGTTGGAATCGACATCGACAACGCCAGCAAGAAGGTAGAGCTGATATGGACAATCTGAAAGACAAGTGTCCCGATGAACAAAGCCGTAAGCTGTGGTCCATGCGCGAACGCTTCGAGAAGGAAATCCGAGATGATGTGCGCAACATGCTTCTTCTTGCAGGAGCAATCGGCGCGTTCGGTATGCCGCTTGTTATCTCGGACATGCCCGTTCTCCCACGATTCGTCGCAGGCTTTGGGTTGGTGCTCCTACTGCTCTGTGTTCTCATCGCGTCCATTCGAATGACTTTTCTCCTGAATGTCTATTCGTGTCGGACCAGAGGTTTCCCTAGAGCATCAACACGTTACGAATCTCTGGTCCCCAGTATTCTGGCGTATGGGCCCATTTTTGCCACTTAAATCAGCCGTATACGATCTGCTCTTCTTTCGTTGGGAATTCTTTCGAAGGAGTGCATCAGGAATGGCGAGGACGGCGAAGTGTCCGGTCTGGTGTGGGCGGCGAGTGGGAGGCGAGAGGGTCCGAGCGTCGTGACAGAGACACTCTTGGTAGATAATTATTGACTTAGTATAGTATGTCACCTAGTCTGTATGTATGAGAATGTTAAGGAACAGCAGGGAATCACGCGGGTACTCCCAGCGGCTTCTGGCGAGGAAAGCGGGGGTCTCGTTTCGCTGCGTCCAGCAGCTGGAGTCCGACGAACACAACTGGCGAGTCGAGAGCATGCAGCGGGTCGGTCACGCCCTCGGTCTGCCAGCGGGCGGACTGGACTACTTCTGCGGGCGTTACTTCTCCCTTCTGCCGGATTCAGTGGAGGACATCTCCGTTCGCATTCATCAAGTCGGGTTCGATTCGTGGAAGATTCATCTGTTCGACTTCGTCGACCGGTTTCGAAGCGATCAGAGTCCGGACCTGATCGAGCGACCGCCCATCATCGAACTGGACGTTCGCATACGGGCGCTGATCGCGTCCACGGTCGAGTCTCTTTGCGCCGAATGTGGGCTAACCGCGCCTTCATGGTGTCGAGGCATTCCTGCACTTGAACACCCTTGGTTTGTCTCAGGCGTTGAGAATCTGAAGGCCTCCGCTCTTGTCGAGTCCTCTCCCGTGTTTCGCGCGAGGAACATATTCGTTCTCGGCAACTTCCTGGAAAGGGCCTGATTTGGATCGGCAGAACACGCCTCACGGCGTTGACTACAAACGATGCGAGCTTCATCGACTGTTTGTAGTTAAGCCCGTGAGGGCTGTGGGAGATGGGGTGGTGGTGGCGCGAGGGATACCATGAGGAACAGAACATGCTGGAAACGGAAAGAATCAAAAAGCTCTTTGCAGCATTGAACGACGAACTTCGGACTGCAAAGGTCATCGGTGAAGTTGGCATCTGCGGCGGGGCCGTCATGTGCCTGGTCTTCAATGCGCGAAAGTCCACCAAAGATGTAGATGGTATCTTCGAACCGACAAAGGAAATCCGCGAAGCGGCTCTGCGCGTAGCCAAAGCGGAGCATGTCCCGGAGGACTGGCTCAACGATGCAGCAAAGGGCTTCTTCCTCAGTCACCCTCCATCCATCGATGTCCTGAATCTGTCGAATCTGCGTGTCTGGGCGCCGACTGCTGAATACATGCTGGCCATGAAATGCGTCTCGGCCCGGTTCGATGCACATGACGGAGATGATGTGCGATTCCTGATTGATCATCTGGCCCTGAAGAAGCCGGACGAGGTCTACGCCATCATAGAAGAATACTACCCGCGCAAACACATCCCGCCAAAGACACAGTTCTTCATTGAGGAACTGTTTGATACGACGCTGTAGCCGCAAAAAGGCACGAAGAAGCACAAGAAAGAGTCTCTCTTGCGCCTTCTGCGCCTCTTTGCGGCTACCTCTTCCTCAGTACTGCGAGCACCTCGAAATGCGCCGTCTGGGGAAACATGTCGAAGGGGGTGGTTTCTAGCAACTCGTAGCCGACTTGGTGTAGGGTAGTGTATTTCAGCTAGGCGTCGGCGTGCTCGAGGGTCGCTGTCTGCGGGAAGTGAGCGCCAGAGTCAGAAGGCTGAGGATATTGGTTAGGATTATGCTGATCACAAAACGCTCAAAGTTCTTCTCGTCTTCAAGCCATCCATATGCATCTCGCATACTCCCTGCCCAGTGCGATATCGTCCGGCCGTCATCGACATAATTCAGGACGATTGGGTACGTATCAGGGACATAGGTGAAGTCCGGCCAGTCTTCTGGTAGTGGGGGTACAAGGTTCTTTCCTTCCGCTCGCGTGATGTGCATAGGGCTCAAGTTCCGCTGGGCCAACTTGCGGACTTCGCCATTGGAAGTGTTCCTCAGAAGGAATTGAAGTGTAGCTCGATAGTGAATGGGGTTCTTCTCCTCTTCTATGAACCTGCGAGGGTACCGACCCTTCTTGTGAATTCCCTGTAGGGCTTCAGACGCCACAGACCTTCCTGTGAGATGCTCCCACGCTCCGCAATGGTCAAGAATCCCCATCGCCAGAGATGTTACGATCAGCGCTGCAGTTGAAAAGATGCCAATGTGCTCTCGCAGAAACGAAGAGCAGTTGGCTGCCATGACGAAAAAGGTCACAATCGCAGCGAGGCCGTAAACCGGGGGGGAGCAGAGGGCGTTCCAGCGTGGTGCGAAGCATGTGAGGCAGCAGAAAAGCACTAGGAGAGCTAGGCAGATGATTGCTGTGGCTCGCTTCTGTGCCATTCTCACCTCATTCCTCCTATGGAATCCTCCTGAACAACTGAATCCAGATGTTACTTCGTCTCTCTGTCTCGAACAAGCTCACAGGGTCAGAGCGCGCGTCTGCCGTTGGTCTCCTCTTTCCGTCTCAGTGCCGCCAGGACCTCAAAATGGCTGGTCTGCGGGAACATATCGAAGGGGATCGCCTTCTGCAGCTCGTAACCCGATTCCCGCAGGACGGTGATGTCTCTGGCCAGGCGGGGAGGATTGCAGGAGATGTAAAGAATGGTTGATGGTTGATCCCCCTTCGCTAAGGCTTCGGAGGATAAATGGTTGATGGTTGAAAGGACCTGTTTCGAGCAGCCGGCTCTGGGTGGATCTAAAAGAAGGCATATGCGATTCAGATCGGCGTTCTGCAGCGTATTCTGCAGCAGGTCTTCGGTCGTTCCGCATTGAAAGTCGCAGTTGTCTTTACCCAGATTCTTGGCGTTGAGGCGGGCGGCGTCTATAGCGGCTTTGTCGAACTCGATGCCGGCAACGGTTTTGAATTCATCCGCGAGAGCCAGGGCGAACAGGCCCATGCC
>JAHIZV010000249.1 GCA_018814445.1 Verrucomicrobiota bacterium
CCGGCGACTGGGTTTCCATCGCTTACGCGGAGCTGCTGACCGACAGCTCGACGAACTGCATCTTCTCGGAACACGGGCGCGCCGGCAGTTCCAACCGGGACAGGGTTTACGGCGGATTCATTTGCAGCCCTCATCACGAGAAGGCCTGGCTTCGACTGCAGGGAACTGTAAACGTCAATGATCGCGAAATTCCCTTCACGCGGGTCTTCCGGCCGCCGGTGATCGATCCACTCTGGATCAGAGAACCGCGAGCACTCGTGGTTTCCGTGTCATCCAATGCCTATGTGGTGACGGAGATTCTCAATGCGTCCGCCAATATGCAGAAGATAGAGATTGCCTGCCGCGGCGACTTCAAGGGTGAGAGAATTCAGGGCGAAATTGCCCCGGGGGAGAGCCGCTGCTTCGTGTTGAAAGTGACGAGTGGACAACCGGGCGAAGGTTCCATGAATACCACTGTGGAGTCTAACGGAAAGAAGGTGTCGGATCGGGATCTGACCGTGGTCTTTCTCAAGAAGGGCGCGAGCCTTGCGCGTGACAGCCGCATTCAGGTCGAAGTCGACAACTCTTACGGAGGTTACAACACGGAAGCCCTGAACGACGGCGTCGTGAACATAAAAGGCGTCCCGTGGAACAAGGCGGCCTGGGCGTCCGGCGAATCAGGCGGGCCTCACTGGGTGCGGCTGCAGTTTCCCGAGCCCGTTGAGATCGGCGGCTGCGTGTTGCATTGGAACATGGAGGGCGGCATCACCTACACCTCTCGCCGGGGTGAAATCCGCGTCACGACACCCGACGGAGAAGTCGTGCGAACAAGCGTGAGCAACGATAAGCCGGAGCCCATGACCACCGTATCGTTCAACCCCACAGCAGCAACCCGCATCGAGTTCTATCAACAGCCCGGCGGCGGATCAGAAAAGCGTCCGAACCTGATCTGGCTTCGCGAGATAGAGGTTCACTGAAGTCTGTCACTGCACAAGCAGGGATATCTCAGTGTGACGACAGGGGGCGCCGGGATTCTCAATTCTCCAGAGAAGCATCCTCGCGGCTTCTACGCCCAATTGCCGACTGGGCATGATCAAGGGCTCGAACAGCAAGTCAAACAATTCCGACCCCTCCACTTCGCCCACAGAAGAAAGTCGGAGGCGGGATATGTCCTTCGTCCGTCTCAACCATTCGAGATACTCCAGCAGAAGGAAACTGTTCACGCCGAAGATGGCCTCGGCAGTCTTGAGTCGATTGATTTCCTCTTCAGACGGTGTCTCGCGATTGGCAATGATCGTGATCCGCTCCTGCTCGACCCCGGCCTCACGGAGAGCATCGACGAATCCTCTTTCCCTGCCATAGTCAGAAGAGCAATGCCTCGCGCGTGTGACAACGGCGAATGTGCGGCAACCTGCGGCCATGAAGTTCTGCGCAACAGACTGTCCCGCCGGGTAGTCCCCCAGCATGACTTCATCCGCCTCAACCGACGCCTTTCTTCCCACGATGACGAGAGGGACTTCATCACTGGTGGGCGGCGCTTCGTATTTCATTGCCGCCTCCGCCGGTTCGCGGGGAGGAGCCAGCGGATAAATGATCATGCCATCGACGTGTCGATACAGCATCTGTTCGACTTCTTCTTTTTCGATATCCGGTGAGTTGTCGCACGTAGCAACAACCATCTGATATTCTGTTCCCCGAAGATGTGATTCAATGCCCTCCACAATGCCGCCAAGGTACGAATCGAGACGGTTTGCCAGAACCACACCGATGCTGTTCGTCTTGCCCGTGTTAAGACTGTGGGCCAGATAATTCGGCCGGTATCCGGTATCAGCCGCAATCCGGAAAATCCTTTCGGCGGTCTTATCTGAAATGCGGTACTCCTTCCCCCGCCCGCTCAGGACGCGCGAAACCGTACAGGTCGAAACACCGCATAACTCGCTGATTTCCTTGATATTCATGACTGATTTGTATCGTTACATGTGTCGCAGCTCTTTCTCAAGCGGGACCTAAGCCGATCCACATTTCATCCACTATCGTTTGACTAGAATAACCGATTATGCTACAAAAGAAACAAATTCGAACAGAGTATTCTGGGGAGGCTAGTCATGAAACGGTTAATGGCTGTTTGTGTCGGTGTTGTGTTGTGTTGTGCGCTACCGGGCAGAGGGGCGGTTCTGATCGAAGACTTCGAGAACATCTCCGACCTGAACATCCAGGTTGGCACCGGAGCTGACTCGGGCGCCATTGTTCAGAACGCCGGAGAAGCGCAGGTGGGATCATACGCAGGTGAACTGCAATACTCCCTGACAACAGAGCAGAGCTTTGATTATGTGCGCCTCTATACGGACCCGCTCAGTGTGGCTATCACGAGTGGCGACACCTTCAAGTTCTACCTGAATCAGCCGGCCGATCCTGACTCTTATCTTACTATCAGGCTTACGACAGATACCGGCGGATACTACTTCAAGGACTACGCGAACGGCGACGGATCCTGGTCTCAGATCAGCCTCCCCTTCGCATCAATGGGCGTGTCCGGTTCACCGGGAACAACGCTGACGGAGATCCGATTTGAGATGGTCGGCGATGGTTCGGCTACTGCAACAGCCGACAGCCTTCTCACTGACCAGTGGGAGATTGAGGCAGGTGGCGGCCCTGGACCGGGAGGTGCGGTCCCGGAACCTTCGACTGCCGGACTTATCAGTGTTTCAGTATTGCTTTTGTCCGCCTTCAGAAGAAAACGCCGCTAAGGAGAAATCTTCATGTATCTACTTGCACGGATCGGAGTAACACTGACCTTCCTCAGTTGTACCGCGGCCTTCGGCAATCTTGTCGAGGACTTCGAGGACGTTTCCGACTGGCAGGTGATCATCGGCTCAGGAGCCGAAACGGGAACTCTGACACGGAGTTCTGCTGAAGCGCAGATCGGAACGTACGCCGGTGAAGTCAACTACTCGCTGACCACGTCGCAGAGCTTTGACTACGTGCGGATATATAGAGACTCGCTCAACGTTCCCCTGGGAGGCACAGACGTCTTCCGCTTTCATCTCAACCAGCCGAACGATCCGGACGGCTACCTCTCGCTTCGTCTGATCACGGACGCCGGAGGGTACTACTTCCACGACTTCTCCGAGGGAGACGGCACCTGGGGCATTCAAAGCTTCATTGTCGGGACGGAAATGGGAACATCCGGTTCGATTGGCACAACACTGACGGCTGTGCAACTTGATATGATCGGTGATGGCAGCGCAACGGCATCATCGGGCACCTATTTCGTCGACCAGATGGAAGTCATCCCCGAACCTTCTGTCCTGACGCTGACCGGTTTGGGCGCTCTGATCTTGCTATACCGCCGAAGACTCTAGGTCAGACCCTTTTCTCTCCACGGAGAATGCATAAATCGTGACTCTCAAAACGTCTGTCGATTCTCACTGACTCAAGGCCTGCTGAGTCGGCACGCAGTTCCAGTTTGACATCTTCCCATCTCAGATCTTTGCCGCGGATATGACGCATGTGGACCTGAGCGGAGTCGGAGTGCAGAGGCACATCAAAAGGAACGCCTGTCTCCTCTCCCGCCAATCCAACCCACGCGTATTCATTCAGCAGTACGCTCTCGAAACCCGGGTGGTTCACGACGGGAATGCCCACACGGCGCAGACTTCCCTCAAGATCAAATGAGTCAGGTTCCGCGATATAGCATACGCGGCCGCTTCCTCTTCCCCTCAGCACCGGTTCCGACCATTCGGGAGCAAACAGAATATCGTATCTGCATGCCGCAAGACGGTCCTCCACAATGGCGTCATAGACCAGGTCGTGACCGACTCCCAGTCGATACAACGCGCGCGATATTCTCAGATAGAAATCGTTTGCGCGCACGTAATCCTGTTCGTTCCCCAGGAGACTCAACTCGACATCAACATATACGCCAATCCGTGCGTTTCTTCCCCAGTACCGCGAATGCATCTCCCGCAGGAACTCCACGTGCGGTTTCAGTTTCTCAACGATGACCTCGGGATAAAGGGGCAGAACGAAAAATGAGAAGTGCGAGGGCTCTCGAAGTGTGTTGAAGATCGTCGCGGTGGCCCCGTTGCACTGTTCCTCCAGAGCTCGACCCACACAAGCGGCGCTCGACAACTCATTGAGGTGAATCCTGGTATTCAGATATGGTGTGGCTGAAATCCAGTTGGGGTAATTGTCGATCGCACCAAGCCACTCTCCTGTCGGCACCCCGGGCCATTTCCAGGGCAGAGAGTGGAAGTAACCTGACGCGCTCTTGAAGACCTGTATCTCAGCATCGTCGTACATGCCGGGATTTTCTCCCCGCCGATGACCGGGACCACCGGCGACCAGTTCAAAGAACGTGCCCGTGAGTTGATGCGGACCCTTGTGACGGTTTACCGATGCCGCGAGACCCACGTTGACACGATGCACCGTGCCCGAACGGAACAGCTTGAAATCCCGGATCATTGGCGAACGCTCATGGTCAAGATCCGCCGCTTTCAGCAGATCAAACGACAGCGAATCGAACGCGGCGAATTCCGTTCCCCATGCCGCATTCAGATCTCCGATTTCGAAATAGCGATCAGCCAGCCAGATACGGAAGCCAGCCAGCGCGGCATCCGAGAAATCAAACCAGCCGAAATTCGGGTAGCTGTTCTGATTACAGCAGCCATATACGGTCGTATATCCGAGTACGAACGGATGCGCGGCATAGCGACCGGCAACCAATTGAATGAAGCGATCCGCCATCTCAAGAAAACGGGGGTCGTGAAAACTGCCCTTGTATTCCTCCGTTGGATACTCAGCCCTATTTCCATCCTGCCTTACGGCAACGTCTCCCGGATACCAGTCTGGAACTCGGTTGTCGAACTCGAGCCGCATGAATACATAAGCTCCTGCTGCCGTCACACGGTCGATCATACGGTCGATCTGCCTAAAAAGCCCGGCGCCGTCATCATCCACGCCGGCGAGCTGGGCAGGGCTCACGCCGACCAGTTCCACGACATTAAGTCCGAGGTACTGAGCCCGTTCAATCGCGGACGGCGCGGCCTTCTTCCTCTCGAAATCATCTTCCGATTCGGTGTCTATCCCGACGGCGCCGGCTTCCCACCAGAAGAAGGGCTCGTCATTGATGTACAATAAGGCTTGTCCATTGAATGGCCGGACTTCTGTGTTATGGATTGGCTGGGGAGTGTTCATGGTTCTGATGACGGCTTTCTACTACTGCGGAAACTCGCCGGTGTTAACCTGTACGTCTGCAACGGGAACAAACGAAACATGCCCGTCCTGAAACAGCGCGTTCTTACCCTTTTCATGGCATCCGGTGTACCAGTAGTCGCACATCACCCACGCCTCGTAGTCGGAACCGTAGGTATAACCGAGAGACACCGTATCACCCGCGGCATCGACCACGTCGCCCGCGCCATACCAGTAGGTCGACACGGGTCCCGGATCATTCTCAACAATACGGGCCTGCCCCCTTCTCTCTGAGGGACATATCAGCAGGTTGGTGTCGCTGAGATAGTTCGGGTAAATCTGGTCTGTCCAGAATCCGCCTCCGGAGTCCCGCACCGGATAGGAACCGTTGTCATTGATGTAGGACAGGAATATCAACCCCAACTGTTTGAGATTGTTGGCGCAGCTTACTCTGAAGGCCTTCTCGCGGGCGCTGGAAACCAGCGGGAACATCAGCCCGGCAAGGAGAGCAATGATCGCGATCACGACCAGTAGTTCAACAAGAGTGAATCCTATGCGTATGTCTGATCTATGGAGCGATGCCTTCATCTGGAATCTTCGAAACGGTGACGCCGGCGGCCTCGATAAAGACGCGTATCTGATGGATGATCCCGAGCCTGTCGGGAGTGAGCTGGAAATCCTCGCCTCTCGGACGAATCCGACGGAAGGCACCTTCGGGCAAAAGCGTTGCCGAGCTCTTCCATCGGGGAGAAAGAGACCGCCCGGAAAGGTCCTTCACGGCCGCAACTTTCGTCGCCAGCACCGGGCGGGTCTTGATGAACTTCTCGACCGCTGCGGCGGCTTCCGCGGTCCAGAATTCTCCGTCCGGAATGATCAAGGCTCTGTATTTGTCCGACTCAAGATCGCCGAGAGTGTATTCGCTGACTACGTCAAAATGCACATCCATCATATCGAGCGCGCGGACCGCTCCTGCCAGGGAGTCCTCGTTCACATACTCTTCGTGCTGGGTCACCCAGTTCGCCCGCTTCTGACCATAGAAGACCGCCACCTCCGCATGGCGCGGCTGCATGACCTTCCGCCGGAACTCCGCCGCTCCCTCTTTCAAACCTTCAAACTGCCCCGGCTTAACATTCCTGTAGAACCATACGCCGCCCGCAAACGGAGCCACCTGCGGCAGATAGAAAGCGATGTCCTCAGATGTGGCCTTACCCCTGTTGTGTCCCACATCAATCTCCGGGAAGCACGCCGCGTCAGTACCGCGAACGCAGGCCGCGAAGATGGCCGCACGGGAACGAAGATAGTGTGGAGATTCAGCTTCGAACGAGGGGACCGCATCTTTGACCTGCAGCAGATCCACAAAGTCTATATCCCGGGCCAGAAACGGATTGAAACCTTGAAAGACGGGCCAGCTCAGACGGGCGATAATCCATTTGTCCGGAGCTTCGCTTCTGATCACCTTGGCCTGCCACTCCAGGGCATCCACCCAGAAACGATCTTTGAATTCCGAGAAGTCATGCGCGGATTGCCTGAACTCACGCCAACTGCGATTGAACGGTCCCGGAGGAACGGGAGGAACGGCCGACTCGAAGTCCACGGAGACATCTTCCCACGCACTCCTGAGTTCAGCGACAGTCTCGTACTTCCTCTGCAGGAAAGCACGGTAGTCGTGCAGCATGGCCGGAGACTCGCGCCACGGCGACATCTCTCCGGGTACTTCGGGAAAATCAAGATCGGCTTCCGCGCCTGCCGACAATGCATAGCCCAGCACGTTCGGGAAGCGCGCGGTTTCGCGGACGAACTCACCGAGGTATGCCGAGAAAGCCTGTTTCACGACCGGATGGTTCGGATACACACACTGCATACTGGTCTGCGGCTCGTCGGAGAGTTGCTGCAGAAGCCAGGACGGCTGGTGAATATTGATTATGAAAAAGAGGCTCACGCCGCATTGGCGATAAGCCTCTATCATATCCCCCAGGCGCCCCCAGTCACGATGGCCCTTCCTCGGTTCGAGATCCTTCCAGTACATGTCTATGACGTGGGTTGTGACGCCGGCCTCGCGCATGTTCCTGATGAACTCATAGTCCAGTCTCGTATCCAGTGCGCAGACCAGCGGCTCGCCATCGATCATAAACACGTTTCTGTCGCCAACCCTCTCGCGCGAGACGGAGAATGCAGGCGGTGTTTCGAGATAGGGTAGTCCGGGCGGAACCCGGCCGAAGAGAGGAGGAAGGACCGAGAGGTGTGCCGGCGCCTCTCCGGAGAAGCATACGTTCTTTATGCTCAAACGTCCCTCACCCGCACCGGCTTTCTGCACAACCACGATGCGGAATCGTCCCATAACGTCAGTCGGCGTCGCCCTGACTGGAATCTCCAAATGCTGCCATCCTGTTTCGGATAATGGGAGTGCCCTCTTCTGAAACAACCATCTACCTATGCTCTCCGTCCAGATTTCGAACTGGTTCGCAGTGCCGTCTCCTTGAAAGTCGAGGCTCAACAGTCCGTAGCTGTTGGTTGTCGCCATGGGAAAGTCGGCGTGGACCTGGAGTGCCTTCTCGGAATCGAAGAAGTAGGAGATGCTCCAGATACCGTCTTCCGTCTCGGATAAGACACGTGAATGTCTTCGAACCCCGTCCTTGTCTTCCCACGTTCCCGCACCCCATATGAAAGTCTTCTCCAGTAACGGCCGGTACTCGGGAAGAATTTGCGGCGCCGGATGCGGCACTTCGCAGGAAGTCAGAACCAGAGAAAGACATAGGCAGACGGCAAGGCGGGAAGGCGTCCGACCTGGTCCTGAAAATGCATTGTTCATGCGTCAGCTCCTGCCCCATTGAACCATGAGGTCGCATACTTCAAAAGGTTCAAATGGAATTCGCTCCCTGCCCTTGGCGATGATTCTGCCGTGGAAATCCTGCTTGATCGCTGAGACGCTCTCGGGCTTGAGCCACGCGGCTGATTTTCCTGCGGCTTCATACAATCTCAGCCGCCATCCCTCCGCGCACTTTTCCAGTGACGTCACCACAAGGGACGCCGGAAAACTGCTGAGAATCCGGAGCAGGTTCTTGTCGAGGACTATGTGCGGGGCCTTCTGAGGAGGAGTCTGCCATGCCCACGACTGCCTTGCGGCCTCAGCGGGGTCGAATCGTCGACCCGGGACCAGAAGATAGTCGAACGTGTGGACTCCGTTATCCCATGCGGTCGGATCGGGCTGTACGGGAAACGGCGGGGTCCATCTTTTAACGGGACTTCGCAGCAGAACGTTCTCCAGACCCCCGCGAACGACACGGAACGCGGGATTACCTCTGTGAAGAACCGTCCAGTATCCTGCCGAGTTCCCGAAGGACGCCCATCTCGGGGAAGGATAGACCTCACCGGTCATATCGTTCGAGGCGCGCGAGTAGCCCATCCTTTTGACGTAACCGAATGGCGCGGAACCGTAGTACTTGAGACTGTCGGCGGCTTCGCTCCCGATGGCCCACGAGATCTCGGTACTGTTCCCACGCCAATCCAACCGGTACCGGACCCACACACAGGAGTGTCCGGGAAAGAGCAGTACGCTCTTTCTCCATGAAAGCGAGGAGAATCCCGGCCAGAGGCGTTCGTCAAAATCCAGTCTTCCTTCCCATACGGCCCGGCTGAAGACGGAGCCCGTCTCAACAAAGCGGAGTGTTGAATCCGCGGCAGACTCGCACCATTCGCGCCCCGTATAGTCCTCAGTCCAGAGCGTACCCACATCTTCCCGTAGATGCAGACTCCCGGGAATATTCCAGGTCACACCTTCATACATGATCTGCGGCATCTTCGTTTTCCATGACAATCTAACCCGCCCTCCGTCACCATCCAGGCATGTCAGTTTCCTTCTTCGTGCCGTGACGCGCTTTACGACGGCGGAGCGGCCCTCGAAAGGCACCCACTCACTGCAGCCGACCAGGTCACCATCCAGGTCCTGTGCCGGTTCCGCGGCCCCCTTTTGAACTTCTCTGAAAGCATCGCATACAAACGGAATGCTCCTGGCGCAGGGAAGAGGGTTAACAGCTTCCGGTCCGGCGCCCCGAAGTCCGCGAAGAGCTTTCCGCGCGGAGGTCTCGATGTAACGTGCGTTCTCCGGCGTATGACATCCGCCCAGTGCATCGTGGAATTGAAGCAGGAAGAGTTGGTCCCACAGCGCCCGACTGTCCTTTGCTTCAGCGCCGGTGACAGCTTCAAGATTCGCCCGCGCGATGAGAAGCGCCTCCATGCGGGCCACAAGATGCTTCTGCTCGATACGTGTCGTGTAGCAGCCGGTGAACAGTCGGCTGAAGTCATCCTTTTCCACGGGAGCATCTTCCCATGCCTTTGCGCGCTGAAGCATTCTAAAGTGCTCGGCGAAGGTTGACCACGTGATCTTTATGTCGAGCGCGCCGGCGGCCTCACGGAACGCACTCAGGCTCTCGTCGTCCAGAATATGCTCCTCACCCAGAAGATAAAAGAAGCCGGGGTTCCGCTCCCTTCTCTCGCATGCCGACAGGTCCGAGATGAATTGCCGGACTTTCTGCGCATAGTCGTGCGGCGGATCGTCGATGTTCGGCGATGCGCCAAAACCCCACGCCATTCCCGCGGGCCCGACAGTCGGGATCTGCGTCCCGTCTAGTCCACGCCAAAGATACGGACCCTTGGGCGGAAGCCGGTCAGATCTGGGCATCCTCGACGCGCGATAATACCGGAACCCGCACAATGACAGAATCTGCGGCAACGTCGCGGGCACACCGAAGGCGTCCTCAAGAAGTGCGATTTCACACTCCGCGTCTAAGGTCGCGTGAAGCCATCGCAGGCCTTCCATCTGATTCCTTACGAACGCCTCTCCCGAGGTAAGGTTCATATCGGGTATCGTCATCGGACAGCCAACAACCTCCAGTCGGCCCTCATCGATGAACTTCCTCATACGCCGGATTTCGCGCGGTTCATCTTCAAGAAACTCACGC
Organism: Verrucomicrobiota bacterium; assembly: GCA_018814445.1. Classification (GTDB taxonomy): domain Bacteria; phylum Verrucomicrobiota; class Kiritimatiellia; order JAHIZV01; family JAHIZV01; genus JAHIZV01. The sequence goes on from JAHIZV010000249.1 coordinate 10,131, forward strand.
ACCGCCATCGCCTGGCAGAACGTGTATCTGAAATCGCTGTCGCCGGACAGAAGGTCGAGTGCGCGTAGATAAATCTGCCGACGACGTTCTCTGTACCATCTGACCGGACGGCGCCAGATCAGGTCGAAGTGACTGTGCGGAACAACGCGCAGCTCTCTTTTCCCCGCTTTGATAGACCTCTTCACAGCCATGATGGTGTTCCCTGACTTGACATTTCTGCCAGTTTAACTAGAATAACTAGTTATGCAAGCTGAATTTTCTCTCTTTTTTATGCGGAGCTGCCTCTGGATATCGATAAATCATCGAATTCTTTAAATTATTTGTTTGCGCAAATCAAATAGTGAAGGCTACATTGCGTTGATCTCATGAGAACCGGAAAAAAACATCGCCCCCTCTGGATTCATGTTCTCCTCCTGGCAGCTCTTTCTGCTCTCCTCCCTGCTGATGAGCTCATGGCGGGATGGATAGAAGACCTGCCTGACCGGACGGTTCTTCATGTGAAGGTCCACGACTGGATATTCCCGGACCCCAGCCGAACCGACACCCCCACTCGCGCCGACGCGGCCGCCGCCAGGGAGTTCATCCGCAGGTTCCCCGAAACGTTTGCCGCGAAGTATCGGGAGAAGTACCAAACGCACCCCGAGATGTACGGCGAACACAACTGGGACCATGTCGAAGTCCGCCTCCATATGTTCTCCGGCATCCAGGTCGAAGGAGTGGAGTCGGATCTGCTGGCGATTGCGGGCCGCGTCGCTCCCGATGTCATCTACGTGAACTTCCGCCGCTCCGACACCTATATACAGCAGGGATTTCTCTACCCTCTTGATAAACCGGAAGACAACTACCTCCCCTCGTTCGACGAAGAGGAGAGTTCGTTTCGCATCCATCCGAAAATATGGCCGGTCATCAGCCGTAAGGGTCCGGACGGTCAGAAGCGCGTCTGGGCTCTTCCATACGGCGGCGCTCTGGGGAAAGTGCTTCTCTATCGCAAAGACCTGTTCGATGAAGCCGGCGTCGACTATCCGAACGAGCAGTGGACCTGGGACGATCTCCACGCGGCATGCCGAAAACTGACCGATCCCGCGAACGGTATCTACGCGATACGTTTCGGCCGCGGGAAACATGAATCCTGGTACTGGACAACATTCCTATGGTCGATGGGAGCGGACGTCCTGGAGTACGACGAGGACGCGAACCGGTGGGACGTTGTTTTCGACACGCCCGCGGCGGCGGAAGCACTGGATTACTACACTATGCTGTGTACTGAGCCGTGGACTGACGCTGAAGGTAAAAGACGTTACGGATATGCCTATAAGGATCCCTCCGAAGCTTATGTGAAATGGGAGCGGGGCGAAATCGCGATGGCCATGGGGTACATCGACGAGAAGGTCTTCGCGACGATCAATCCCGATGTGACCGGCATGGCCCCCGTTCCGATCGGGCCGACCGGGTTGCGGGGAGGCGAACTCAACAGCCGGATGATGGGCCTGTTTTCTGAAATCGAAGATCCCGCAGTCAGGGACGCGGCCTGGGAATTCGTTCGGTTCTACGACTCGAAGGACGCCGTAGAGATCAAGACCCGCATCATGGTCGAAGGAGGCCTGGGGCCTTTCGTTAATCCCCGCTATCTGCGGATGTTCGGCTACTCGGAATTGATCCGCCTTGCTCCGAAAGGATGGGAAGACACATTCAGAATCGCTATCGAAACCGGCAGGCCGGAACCTTATGGAAAGCACAGCAATATCGCCTACGATATTATGACAGAACCCATTCAGCAGGCTGAACAGATGGCCCTGGCCGGGAAGCTCCCACAGGATCGTGAGGAACGGCTGACCTTGCTTCACGGACTTCTGAAGACGGCCGGAGACAAAGCCCGGCGAGAAATGCTGGGAGAGATCCCGCACATTGAAATGCAGAAAAGAAGAGCCACCGCAGCCGCGTTTCTCATCGCCGTGGTAGCGGTTTTCACATGGGTCTTCCGACGAATCATCACCGCATTCACGCCCACGTCTACCACCCAGGTCAAGAACAAGGGCCTGCAGATCGGCCGGTACCGCTGGGCGTACATCCTGCTTATTCCCGCGCTGCTGACCATCTTCGTCTGGCAGTATATCCCCCTTTTGCGGGGTTCGATCATGGCCTTCCAGGACTATCGCATCATGGGCGGCTCAAGCTGGATATGGCTGGATAACTTCGGTAACGTGCTCTGGGACGCGGATTGGTGGTCGGCCGTCTGGAACGCGATTCGCTACAGCATGCTGGTCGTCGCGCTTACCTTCCTGCCTCCCGTTGTGCTGGCGATTCTTCTCCAGGAAGTACCGCAAGGGAAAATTGTGTTTCGCACACTGTTCTATCTACCCGCCGTCATCACCGGCCTTGTGGTTATCCTTCTATGGAAATCCTTCTATGATCCGAGTGAGCGCGGAGCACTCAACGCCGTGATCATGAAGATCCCTGCCATTGGCTTCCTGCTGTTAGGCGCTGTTTTCTTCCTTGTTGCGGCTGCTTTCGCCCGGCGGCTCTGGCAGCACGAAATGAGACTTCCCTCAGGAGCCTTCTTCGGTGTCGCAGTCATCCTCTTCGGCACATGCTACAGCCTGGCCCATCCCATCTTCACTCAGCCCGGCGTCTCGCTGATTCACGCCCTCTTCATGACATTGCCCGAACCGTACCGATGGCTTAATGATCCGTCGACCTCAATGATCGCCTGCGTCATGCCCATGGTATGGGCAGGCATGGGTCCCGGCTGCCTGATATATCTGGCCGCGCTCAAAGGCATCGCCGATGATTTCTACGAAGCAGCGGACATCGACGGCGCGACATTCGTGGACAAGATACTGTTCATCGTCTTCCCCATTCTGAAACCCCTGCTGATCATCAACTTCGTCGGTGTCTTCATCGGGTCCTGGTTCGGCGCGACGGCCAACATACTTGCGATGACCGGCGGCGCGGCCAACACCGAGGTCGCCGGCCTGCACATTTTCTACAAGGCCTTCATCTATCTACAGTTCGGACCGGCCACCGCGATGGCCTGGGTCCTGGGGTTCCTGTTGATCGGGTTCACGGTCTATCAATTGAGAATCCTGTCCCGGCTCGAATTCAAGACGACGGAGGAGAAGTGATGACCCGCCATTCTCCATTCCCCATTTCCCATTCCCCATTCTAACCATGCCCATCGTCTCACATATCGGTAGAAAGCATCCGAAGGTGCGCGCGCTGCACCTCAGCATCTACGTGGTCCTGATCCTGGGCGCCGTGACCATGGTCTATCCGTTCATGATCATGCTTTCCGGCAGTATGAAGAGCGGTGTGGACATCAAGGATTTCGACGCGTTTCCGAAGTTCTTTTCCAACGACACCATACTGTACAGAAAGCACATCGAAGGCCTTTTCAACGAGGGGCTCAACGCGATGAAGATCGCGTACGATACCGAGACGCCGACCTTCGAGAAGATCGATCCTCCGGAACATCCCGACGCGAAGCTCGTAGCCGAATGGAACCGCTTTCTCGATGAGAGCGACATTCCGGATTACACCTACACCCTCGGCTACATACGAACACCGGTATCACAGACGCTTCCGTCCTGCCTGAGATCGTTCAAGAAAGAACTGATCTCCCGGTACGGCGGAAGTATAGAGAAACTGAACGCGGATCTGGGAACGGAATTCGTGGACTGGAACGGCTTCTACATTCTCCCGGAGGATTTTCTTCCCCGCCGCAACAAGCCGGTGCATACGCCTCTAACGGACGCGTTCCGCGTGTTCAAGGCAGAACAGCCGCGGAGTCACAAGTTCTTCTTCTCGCTTCAGGGCTTCTTCAGGATTCTCTTCCTGAAGACGCAGTACACTCGTGAAGTGGAGGAGTACAATCGGGCTCACGGAACAACCCACACGTCCTACGACTCCGTGCGATTGACGCGACGGCTCCCGAACGGTCCGGCCAAAGTCCAGGAAGACTGGGAAACATTCGTCCGCTATACACTCAACCTGCTGTGGGTGCGCGTCGATGAATCCGCCGCACCTTTGTACAGAGACTTCCTCCGCGCGAAGTACCTGGATATAGGCACGCTCAACAGGAACTACAAAACGGACTTCGCGGCGTTCGACGAGATTCCCCTCATTCAGGAATCACCGGGAAGCGGCCTGCCCTTAAGTGATTGGGACACGTTCATCAAGGGATGGAAAGATCCTGACACCGGAAAGACGTATATGCCGGATCGAGAGGCCCTGAGGATCGAGAGCATCGACTTCATGTTCCGCGACTATCTCGCGGAGACATACGGGACCGTCACGGAACTGAACAAGGCCCTGGGTACGGACCTCGGCGGCTTTGAAGACATCGACGTCCCCCAGCGCGACGCCCATTATCTCGCCTTCCTCGATATCCGGAGTTCTCTTCGGCGGGAGTTCGCCACCAGGAACTATGTGGCGGTCATCGACTACATGGTTCTCCACGGCAGAGGCATCATCAACACGGTCATCTACTGTCTGCTTGCCGTACTGAGCGCTCTCATAGTGAACCCGCTCGCGGCCTACGCGATGAGCCGCTACCGCATGCCCGCGACATATAAGATCCTTCTGTTCATGCTGTTGACGATGGCCTTCCCTCCCATGGTAACGCAGATTCCTGTCTTTCTGATGCTGCGCGATTTTAAACTCCTCAACACATTCGCGGCACTCGTGCTTCCGGGTCTCGCGCATGGCTATTCCATTTTTCTCCTGAAAGGTTTCTTCGACTCCCTGCCGCGCGAACTGTACGAGAGCGCTTCGATTGACGGCGCCAGCGAATGGACGATGTTCTGGCAGATCACGATGAGTCTCTCTAAACCCATCCTCGCTGTAATCGCACTGCAGGCCTTCAACATCGCCTACTCCAATTTCATGTTCGCGCTGTTGATCTGCCAGGATACGAAGATGTGGACGCTCATGGTCTGGCTGTACCAGCTCCAGCAGAACAGCGGGCAGGCGGTGATGTACGCATCACTGATCATCGCCGCGGTTCCCACGTTCATCATCTTCCTGTTCTGCCAGAACATCATCATGCGCGGCATCGTAGTACCGGTGGAGAAGTAGTTCATGAGCATGACAAGAACCAGGAAGCCGAAGAAGATAGCCCCGTATCTCAGGCGGCGCATGAACCTCAACGACATATCCAGCTCCCTCCCTCTCCTTCGCTTAATTCATGATCGCGGTCCCACTTCACAATCCGAGGCTTCGCTGGCGTTGTCCATGACCACCGGCGCGTGCAACCTGCACTTTCAGCGGCTTGAACACGCCGGCCTGATACAACGGGTGGAGAAGCAAAGTGAAGGAAGGGGAAGACCGACGCTGTTCTGGGATATCGATTTCTCACGCAATTATTATGCGACCCTGGTCTTCGACGTGCCCTTCTGCCAGTTCAGCCTGATGGATTTCAACGGGCAGGTGATTCATGAACAGCGCGATGATCTGACGGGAATCAGTGAGGCCGCGCTCCTCACGAACCGCATCGATGCTTTCCTGCGCTCCAGCCTGGGTCTCGTCACGGAGAAGGAGGGCAGACTGAGGCAGGTCGCCGCGCTGTTTCCCGGTCTTCTCGATCCTGTGACCGGCGCCGTTGCGAGCGCCGTCAACTTTCCCGCGTTGAATGGGCTTGATGCGCGCGGGCATATTGAGGAGAAGTTCGGCGTCTCGTGCTACGCGGGATCGCTCGGACTCGCGTTCTACTTCGGAGAAACGGAAAGGCTTCCACCGGAGTCCACATGCATGGTTATTCACTGGGACCTCGGACTGGGTGTCACATGCGGCACGGACGGACATCCTCTCACTTTTCCCTCGGCACAGAATCCGGAAGTGAGAACCATCGCCGAAATCGGGCACATCCGCGTCGGAAAAGAAGGGCGGCTCTGCCATTGCGGGAACCGTGACTGCCTCGAAGCCTTTGTCGGCGGATGGGCGCTGATTGATGAACTGGACAGGCCGGACATCAATAGTCTCGACACGTTGATTTCCGCGGTGGTATCGGGAGACGAGGATGCACGCCGGGCAACAGAGGAAGCGGCGAGCATGCTTGCGCGACAGCTCGCGTGGCCCATACAGCTTATGAGTGCGGAACGAATTGTCGTGACCGGCCCGATGGCGCCGGCTTTCGATGCCGTCAGGCCGGCCTTCTGCAAGGGCTTGGAAGAGGTGTTTACCGAAGACGAGATTCGTGCGCTCTCTCCTGAGGCCAGTTCAGATCCGCAGGAACGTATGAGACGGGGCGCCTTTCTCCTGGCGTCGCGCCTTTTTCTGTACCCGGAGGATTATGGAAGGCTTCCGCGGTCGATGGAATTAACTACAAGGAGTAAGGCATCATGAACCTCCATAACGCTGACGCTTCGGTTTTCGTGCCCGATGGACTGGAGTCCGGAGCGGCACTCACCCGTATCACCCATTTGGGCATAGGCGCCCACTCAGACGACCTGGAGTTCATGGCTCTTCACGGCATTCTCGCCTGTAAGGATTCGCCGGACGCCTGGTTCGGCGGAGTCACCTGCACGAGCGGATCAGGAAGCGCGCGCGTGGGCGGATTCGCGGATTTCACTGATGACGAAATGGCCGTTGTCCGACGACAGGAACAGGACAAGGCGGCGGAACTCGGCTCGTACGGGGTCATGATTCAACTCGCGTACCAGAGCACGGAAGTGAAGACGTCATCCTCAACGCTCCTCCGGGACGATCTCGCGGAGATCCTGTCGGCCGCCCGCCCGGACGTCGTCTACACCCACAATCCGGCAGACAAGCACGATACACACATCAGCGTTCTGCTGAACCTCGTCGAGGCCGCGCGCACGCTTCCCCCTTCGCGTCGCCCCGGGAAGGTCCTGGGGTGTGAGATGTGGAGAAGCCTCGACTGGATGACCGACGCGGACAAGGTCTTGCTCGATGTCTCCGGACATGAAGCTTTCTCCCTCGCACTGTCCGGCGTATTCCAATCGCAGATTGAGGGCGGCAAACGATACGATCTCGCCGTGCAGGGAAGACGGAGGGCGAATGCCACTCTGCTGGAATCGCACGCGGCAGATGAAAGTAACGAGATGTGGTTCGCGATGGACCTCACTCCTGTTGTGAAAGACGAACAGATTGACTTAGTCGACTACACCAACACGTACCTCGAACACTTCACCCATGACGTGCTCGGCCGCCTGAGGCGACTCATGGGCAAGGAGGACTGACAGCCATGGAAGTCATTATCCAACCTACACCGGAAGAGGCCAGCAGGCTTGCGGCCAGGCTCATCGCCGGAATCATCGGCGCGAAACCGGACGCCGTTCTGGGTCTCGCAACAGGACGCACACCCGTGATGCTCTATGCGGAACTCGTGCGGCTGCACCAGCGAGAGGGACTCGATTTCAGCCGCGTGACAACATTCAATCTCGACGAATACGTGGGTTTGAGCCCCGATCATCCCGCTTCATATCACGCGTTCATGCACGAACACTTCTTCCGTCACATCAATATCGACCCGGGAAGAATCCACATCCCTGACGGGATGGCATCGGATATTCCCTCATTCTGCGCAACCTACGAAGAGGACATCCGCGCAGAAGGCGGCATCGACGTACAGATCCTCGGAATAGGAACCGACGGACACGTCGGGTTCAATGAGCCTTCGTCGTCACTCGCCTCGCGCACCCGCATCAAGACGCTGACCGCCCGGACCCGCTCCGATAATGCGCCTGATTTCGGCGGCGCCGATAAAGTGCCTCATCATGTGATCACCGCCGGCATCGGCACCATTATGGACAGCCGGATGTGTATCCTGCTCGCCTTCGGAGAGAACAAAGCCGACGCGATAAACAGATCCGTCGAGGGCCCCGTGACTGCCATGATGCCGGCCTCGGTTCTTCAGATGCATCCCGTCGCGAAAGCCTTTCTGGATGGGACCGCGGCGTCGAAGCTCTCGCGGGCGAACTACTACAAATGGGTCTACGACCACAAGCCGGAGTGGCAGCGCTTCTGAGCACGCGTCAGACAACTTTCCAATTAGAAGGAGACAGACGGAGCCATGAAACCGACGTTACTCATTCTCGCAGCCGGGATCGGAAGCCGCTACGGTGGACTTAAACAGCTCGACCCCGTGGGCCCGAGCGGTGAAATCGTAATCGACTATTCCATCTTCGACGCTCTTCGCGCCGGATTCGGAAAAGTCGTGTTTGTGATCCGCCGCGACATCGAAAAGGATTTCCGGGACATGATCGGCGGAAAGTTCGAGGACAGAACGGAGGTAGCCTACGCGTTTCAGGATCTGGACGCTCTCCCGCCGGGCTTCACGGTGCCGCCGGAAAGAAGCAAGCCCTGGGGTACCGCCCACGCGGTGCTGGTCGCGGAAAAGCATGTGCCCGGTCCGTTCGCCGTGATCAATGCTGACGATTTCTACGGCCGCGCGGCCTATCGAATTCTGGCCGGGTTCCTGGCGGAGAAGCACAACGAGAGTCCTCCGGAGTACGCCATGGTCGGCTACTCGCTCCGGAACACGCTCTCGCCGTTCGGAAGCGTCGCACGCGGAGTATGCTCGGCCGATGAGCATGGCTTTCTGCGGAGCGTCGATGAGATCACGGACATCATTCCGGACGGAGACGATGCCGGGCATACTGACGCCGATGGTCGACCGGCCCGGCTCGCGGGCGACACCGTCGTCTCCATGAACATGTGGGGTTTCACCCCTTCGCTGTTTGAATATCTCTCAGCGGGCTTCGAGGAATTCCTTCGGGAGAAAGGGAGCGAAGCCAAATCCGAGTTCTTCCTTCCCATGCTTGTCGATCAACTCATCACCTCGGGGAAAGCCCTGACCAGGATGTTGAAGACCGATTCGGCCTGGTTCGGTGTGACCTACAAAGAAGATAAACCGCTCGTGGTCCGACGTATTGCGGAACTCGTCGCCGCAGGAGAATATCCCCCTTCGCTATGGCGCAGCACCTGATAGACCGGGCGCGGACAGCATCTGACCGCTTCGCCTTTGAAGGTGACGTGGTCGACCTGTCGCCCTACGGCAGCGGGCACATAAACGATACGTTCGTGGTCCGCTGCAACTCCGGACAGGATATGCGCGACTACATCCTCCAGCGCATCAATACTTCTGTCTTCAAAGAACCTGCTAAGCTCATGGACAACGTTTCACGGGTCACGCGGCACATAGAAAAGACACTGCGCGAGGCGGGAGAAACGGACATCGCGCGCAAATGCCCGGCACTCGTCGATGCCGTCGACGGCGGATGCTACCTGCAACTCGGGGGTGACTACTGGCGTGCAATGGAGTTCATTGCGGGGGGACGGACGTATGAAACTGCCGGGACAGAAGAGCAGGCGTTCCAGGCTGCGGCATCTGTGGCGAAGTTCCAGAACATGCTGACCGATCTTCCCGGCCCCCGGCTGCACGAAACCATACCTGACTTCCACCACACACCTAAACGCGTGTCGGCCCTCAAAGAGGCCGCAGACACCGACTCCCTGGATCGGGCCCGGGAATGTGCGCATGAGATCTGCTTCGCCCTCGACCGCGAGGCCATGGCAAGCCGGATACTGTCACTTATGATCGAGGGAAAGGTGCCGGAGCGCGTGACTCACAACGATACCAAGTTAAACAACGTCATCTTCGATCAAGTCACCGATAAGGCGCTGTGCCTGATCGATCTGGATACAGTGATGCCGGGTTCCTCGCTGTATGATTTCGGCGACATGGCCCGAACCATCGGCACTTCCACGGCGGAAGACGAAACGGACCTCGACCTGGTTGAGCTCGACACGAACCTGTTCAAGGCCCTGGTCGAGGGCTATATTTCGGAAGCCCGCCCGTTCCTTACAAAAACTGAAATTGACCTGCTGCCCTTTGCAGGACGGCTGATGACATTTGAAACGGGCGTCCGCTTCCTGACCGATCATCTTATGGGAGACATCTACTTCAAGACTCACCGCCCCGCCCATAATCTCGACAGGTGCAGAACGCAGTTCCGGCTCGTCGCAAGCATGGAGTCAGCGGCATGCAGAATGGATGAATGCGTCCGCCGCGCTCTTCGGTGAATGCGCGCAGCGCTCAGGTTTTACTCACGAGCGCGATCACCTTCTTGGCCAGTTCCTTCAGCTCGTAGGGTTTGTCGATGAACCCGTCCGGCTTCTCCTGCCCGAAGGCTCCGGCGACATCGCCCGACAGGTATCCGCTCGTGACAATAACCTTTGCGGCAGGATTGATGGCCCTTATGGCCTGCAGGACTTCCCCGCCATCCATGACGGGCAGAGTGAAATCGAGCAGAATCAGATCGATCTCGTCAGTATGCCGTCGATAGAGCTCGACGGCTTCCGAACCCGTTCCTGTCGCATAGACCTGCATGCCTTCGCGAGCAAGAGCGTGCTTGGTTATCCTTCGAACCGCCTCGTCGTCTTCGACGATCAACACGGTCGCAACGCGTCCCGATGAAGTAGTCAGCGGTTCCGTCTCGGAACGCTCCTCTTCGAATATCGCGTTCCGCGTGTCGAGTATCTTCGGCGTGGGCAGATATATCGTCGCCACTGTCCCCTCGCCTTTTCTGCTGTCAATATGAATGACTCCGCCGTGCGCCATAACAATGCCTTGCGCGGAAGGAAGGCCCAGGCCTCGACCCGGGAACTTGGTGGAGAAGAACGGGTCGAACACATTTCTGAGTGTCTCCTCATCCATCCCGCACCCGCTGTCCTTCACCTCCACCTCGTAGTACTCGCCCGGCTCCATTGCCGAGGCATGAGGCCGGGAAAGGAAGTACGATGAATCCAGCTCTCTGCGCGCGAGAGAGACGTGAATGGGTTGATATTCCGGTGCGCTGGCTTCCGCCGCGTTAACGAGGAGCTGCTTGAGAGCCGACTCCATTTCGCCGCTGTCAACGGCGGCGAGCTGTTCTCCGTCGCCGGCATTCAGATCGATGTCAATGCCCGTGTCGATTTTCGTGTGCAGGTCAGCAAGGATACTGTTCACGGCCCGCGCCAGAAATGCGCCGAGGTCTGTTTCCGAAAGATTCAGTATTCCTCCGCCGGAATACGCGAGCATTTTCGCCGACAGGTTGGCCATCACGTTGGCACTGTACGTGATCCAGTCCACTTCCCTCCGAGCCGACGAGTCTTCCGGGAGCTGACGCAGAATCTCCTCCGCACAGCTTATGACCACTGTAAGCTGATTGTTGAAGTCGTGTGCAACACCTCCCGCGAGCGTCTGGAGGCTCGACAGGTGATCGCGCCATCTTTTTGCCGACTCGGCAAGATCGCGCTGCCGCTGCATTTCCAGAGCCGCTTCGACACGGTGCGCCACATCCGCGGAGTCCGCCGGCTTGAGGATGTAGTCGTTGGCCCCCAGGCGCAGGGCTTCGAGAGACGTAACCATGGAGCCGTGGCCGGTGATCATAACCACTGGAAGGCGGGGAGATATCCGACGGATGCGCTCAAGGACTTCTATTCCGTCCATATCGTCCATGAAAATATCAAGAAGGACCACGTCGGGTTTCTGCTCTCCGATCATCTCCAAACCGGCATGTCCGGATTCCGCGAGCGACACGACATATCCCTCGCCTTCCAAACCCAGGCCGAGTCCACTGCGCACCATCTGGTCGTCGTCAATAATCAGCACCTTCGTTTTCACGGTCATTTCTCCTTTTTGCCTTCCTTCAGATCAGCTTTCTTTGCCTTCTTCTTAACTTCAGCAAGGGGCAGGTAGAGTGTGAAACAGGTGCCCTTTCCCTGTTCGCTTTCGACGTCGAGCCTGCCCCCGTGGCTCCGGGCAATCGACTCGGCAACACTGAGCCCGAGTCCGAAGCCTTTCGTGCCCTTCGTTGTGAAGAAAGGAGTGAAAATATTGGCCAGATCTTCGGCGGCAATGCCAATGCCCGTATCCCTTATTCGAAGCACGCAGAGGCGGTCTTTGAACTCGTTTTCGATGGCAACCGTGCCTCCGTTCGGCATCGCGTCCCTGGCATTGATCAGAATGTTCAGCAGGATCTGCGTGACTTCTCCTTCTGATATCGCCAGTGAATGATCTTCAGGCGAGAGTCTTCTCTCGATTTTCACACCCGAATGTTTGAACTCGGGCCCCATGAGCTGAATCACGGTGTTTATGGGCTTGTGACATGAGGACAACTCTTCGAAATGCTCAGGATTCGCGCCAAGTGTCAGCAGTTTGCGCACGAGATCCGCGATCGTTTCGATGCCGCGCTCAACCATGTCTATACTTTCAATCCGGCGAAAGTCGCCGGGGACCGCCCTTCGAACTGCGTTGAGATGGCTCAGCATTCCCTGCAGAGGATTGTTGACCTCGTGTGCCACACCGGCGGCAAGCACTCCCAGAGAACTCAGACGATCAGTCCGCTCAATCAACTCCCTCTCCCTGTGCTCAGCCTGTCGTTGCTCCTCCTCAAGTCTTTTCCGCTCGGTCATATCCTGTTTGATGCCGATGAAGTGGGTGATTCTCCCTTCCGCGTTGATGACAGGCGTAACGGTCATCTCTTCAACATACAGAGCCCCGTCTTTCGTCCTGTTTTGAATCTCACCGTGCCACACTTTGCCGGAGAGAATCTTGTCCCACATCTTCTTGTAGAACGAAGCGGAATGCTTGCCGGACTTGAGAATAGAAGGTTTCCTGCCAATGACCTCGGCAAAGGAATATCCTGTCGATCTCTCAAAAGCTGGATTCACCCACAGGATTACGCCGTCGGCGTCCGTAAGGACAATACTGTTGTCCGCGGCTTCCAGCGCCATCGACTGGATGCGCAACTGCTCTTCCACCTTCTTTCTTTCCGTGTAGTCAATCGCAATGCCCCGCAGGCCGATGGGGTGGCCATCCTGGACAATGGCAGCCGTGTGAGTGACGATGGGGAATTCAACACCGTTCTTCTTCAATGCAACATACTCAGTGCCTCCCATCTGCTCGCCCTTCAGGACCCGGACGACATGTTCCTGCGCGCGTTGACGGTCATTCTTCGTCAGCAGATTCATGACATTCAGACCGTTTTCGAGATCTTTCCGGGTGTACCCGAAGACTTCCAAGCCCCTCCTGTTCACGAAAGTCAGCGTGCCGTCAGCATCCATTTCAAAAACCGTCTCAGGAAGCAGTTCACTCGTCTGCCTGAATTTCTTCTCGCTTTCCCGCAGCGCTTTTTCCGCCTCAAGCCGCTCAACAGTACGCGCGACGCGTTCGCTTATGCCCTCAAGCAGTCTGCGCTCTTCTCTCAAGAACGGCCCCCGGGACGACGACGGCCTCTCTTCCGTATAGCAGACCACCAACTCGCCCTGCTTTTCATTTCTCAAGATGATGTCAGTCGCAATCCTCCATTCCGTGTCTTCGAATTCCGGAGAGAAGTATTCCCTGCCTCTGAGAGTAAGTTTCGCACAGCACACTTCGGGATACTGAAAACCACTCAGGCACATATCTGCAACTCCCTGCAGAAGCTCATCCAGAGAACTTCCCTTTTCCTCGATCAGGGTAGCGATGTCGTAGAGAGCGGTAAGTTCCTTCACGCGCTCCTCCAGCGCCTGCGCGAGCATCGTGGCCGCCGCTTCCATTTCTTTGCGTTCGATGATGCCGGCCAGGACAGAGCAGAAGACGGCAAGAATATCCTGGCGCACCGGATCTACCGGACTTTCACTGATCGCTGCGTCGTTGAAGAGAACGGCGATGGGGCGACGTCCCGCGTGAGCAATCGGAATGGCCGAAACCCATCCTCTTCCAAGCGGCGACAGTTTGCCTTCTTCCCATTGGTAGCGTTCGACCTCCTCCACATGCCATCTGCGAGCGAGATCGTCGGTTACCTCAAAATGGGTTTCCCACTCGGAAGGCAGGGGAAAGACGTTGCCGTGTTCGTCGGTCGTCTCACCATCTATTCCGGTCCCGTACGTGCCTTCGATATGGTCACCCTTATCAAGGAAAATCCCGCAACGCTCAGCTCCCAGGATTTCCCGCGCAAGTTCGACGGCACGCCGACAGACTATGTCGATACCTTCACATCCAATCAGTTCATCGGTAGCCACCACGACGCTGCGCAGCCCGTCGGCAAGAACCTTCTGCTTTTCCTGCGCTCTCTTCATCTCGGTGATATCAAGCATCACCCCGTGAACGAATGCAGGCCGGCCCTCATCATCCCGCAAATACGTCGCCATGTTGCGGAACCACACCTCGCTGTTGCTCTTGGTGCGGACGCGATATTCGAGGCTGAAACTGCCTCCCGTAATGTTTTTCTCCGAGACTTCTTCAACGATGTGCTTCTTATCTTCGCCGTGGATTCGATTCATCCAGAGATCAGGATCGGCCAGCCATTCCTCCGTCGTGTATCCAAGCAACGTCTCGATCTGCGGGCTGATATACGTGGTTCGGTTGACCTCACCGAGTTCGACGATATACGTGATCGCGGGGAGCTGTTCGACAAGAAGCCGGTATTTTGCCTCCGCCGCGCGCAGTTGCCTCTCGTTCTCACGCAGCTTCGTGATGTCGAGCATGATGCCGACCAGGCCCGCGATGCTGCCGTCCGCGTTCGCGAATGTGCCTTTGCTGAAAACGATGTCGTGCAGTGTGCCGTCCTTGAACTTCACGAGGGATTCGTATGTCTGGACTCCTGACTTCTCGTACAACTCTCCATCCTTCTGCTCGTACACCTGCGCCAGTTCGGAGGGGGCCACATCGAACACCGTCTTTCCCGCAATCTCCTTTCTGGTGATCCCGATCGCCTGCTCAAAAGCTGTGTTGCACCCCAGGTAATGTCCTTCGGCGTCTTTGTAGAAGACGGGGCTCGGCATGGTGTCGATGACGGCCTGCAGGAATTTATACTGATCCTGGAGCGCCCGCTCGGCTTTCTGCCTGACCATCACCTCCTGATGAAGACGCCGGTTTGCCTCGGACAACTCCGTTGTCCTGGAGTCCACCCTTCTCTCCAGTTCATCCCGTGCCTTGAGAAGATCGTCTTCCGCCTCCTTGCGCTCTGCCACTTCGATGATCACCTTCCGGTGAGCCAGACAGCCCTCAAGCGAAACGCTGAACTTCGCTACGACGTTGCTCAAAGCCCGCATTTCTTCGGGGGCAAAGGGCGCCTCCCGTGTAACACTCAACAGCTTCAGAATTCCCAGTTCGCCCAACGGAAAGATGGCGTAGGATCCTGACGTCATGTTTCTCTCAACAACGAATTCGGGAAACCGGGGATCCGTCGAACCGATGGAGAAGAATGCGTCCCCACGCACACAGGTGAATACCGGATGGTCCAAAGGTAAAAGTTCCTTCTCAATCCGGAAACGAGGATGGGCATAGACCAGGATTCCGGTCTGTTCATGGAGCGGTTTTTCGGTTTCTCCCGCGACCACAGTATGGAGAAAGGCATTGGTGCGAAGCCAGACGGATGCAAAGCCGAGGTTCTTTCTCCGCATCAGCGTCTTGAGGAAGATGTCACAGTTCTCCTCGAGGTCCAGCGAGTGACCCGCGGCCAGAGACAACTCATAGAGTAGAGAGATATCCGTGAAGAGCTTGGATGAGTCAAAATCAGCGTCCATAGAACGACCCCACCACGACCGTCTTGTTGAAGAACTCGATAAGACCCTCGCCGTGCGAGGATATCTCGCCGATCGTCAGCATTCCTCCGCAAGTTCTTCCTTCAAGAACGTCTTCTGTGTGGCAACGCACGGCTTTCAGTTCCTCTCCGAAATCTTCGCCCAGGAAAATCGCCCTGGAAATACAGTCCGCGACCATGACGAACAGGCACCGGGAATCGACCGGAGTCACAGCATCCTCGGCCGCCTGCCCGGCTGCCTGAACCAGTGTGGCCGGAGTGCCTTTCAGGATATGAAGAATCGAGTTCTCCGGCACGTCTCCAACACATACGAGAAAACCATCCTCTGTCACTGCGACTGGATCCCTGACAACATCCTCCGTGCCCTCGTGTATCATGCCGAACGGATAACACTTCGCTATGTCAAAGAAGTTGTCTTTCGTCAGATCTGACTTTGCGTCGGCGCCAACCGCGGAGGCGTAAACGTCAAACGCATTCTTCCAGTTCAGTTCTTTGATCACGTTCTTGCTTGTCCGAGTGGCCACAAACGGGCCCACAAGTCTGTTCCATCCATGGCGGACGCCAAGCCGGCTTGGAAGGTCCACAAAGGCGACAATCGCCGCATCCTGAAAGAAACCCTCATCCGCGGTGAACAGGCACGGCTGCTGTTTCAGGCTCAGAGAACCCGCGCCCCCGCCGAGATAGTGAACCGTGTTCCCGAGGCGATTGAACAGCTCCTCAAGTATCGATGAGATATTCGGGGAAAGCCCGTCAACCAGAACAAGAGCCGTCACATTCGCATTTCCCGATCCTGCCAGTCCCTCCTCCACCTCGAGGAAGTCGAAGGAGTCCTCGTCACCGTGGCGTACGACGCGAGGCGGAATCACCATCGGCAGAGAAACAAGGACGGCTCCCGTCTCAAGCTTCTTTCCCATGTACAGAACGCCGGGAAAGAGTCCTCCGAAAAACGGCACGTTCATATCCGTCAGTGACGATATAATCTCCGGCACAAGTTCCTTACTTGCCTCGGATACGAGGACGCACATCGCATCGCCGGATCCGCGCTCCATATCGTTGACTATCTGACGTACGGCTGCGGAATCCGGCGTCTCCAGAAAATGCATTTTTCCGCGTTCCACCTGTTGAGATTCCATGTGTTGCTCCCGATGATTTGGAACCGATTGCTTTGCCGTCAGTCCCCGGATGTCCCCGTCACTGAGGAGTCGCCAGCCAACCGCTGGATTTCCTTCTCCAGGTAATCAATCGATACCGGCTTGGTGAGGACCGCGTCCGCACCGCAACGTTTGATGCGCTCGACATTTCCTCCTCCGGGATAACCGGTAAGAACCAGCACCCGGGTATTCTTGAATTCCGGCGAAGATTTGACGTCTTTGCACACGTCGAAACCATCCAGTCCATCCATGAGCAGATCCAGAATGATGACGTGCGGCTTGAACTCACTGATAATCCTTCCAGCCTGGTACCCGTCCGCCGCGGTGCGGACATCATATTCCGCGTGTGTCGACAGACTCGCTTTCAGTCCTGTACGCACCTTCACATCATCGTCCACAACCAGGATGCGATAGGCGCCTTCCTTAACGTCCATCTCTCCATGCACGGTGTCGGCCTTGCGGATGAACGCGCGCACCGCGCGCTGAAGCACCGGCGCACTGAAGGGCTTGCGGATAACCTGAAAAGGCGAGTATGCCAGCGCGCGGGTCATCATCTGAGCTTCCGAATACTCCGTACACAGGAGCACGTCGATCGGAGGCTTGTGATGCTGAATGCTGTCGAGGACGGCCACGCTGTCCGTCTCCCCCCCTATCTCGAGATCAAGCAGAACAAGATCGGGAGGGTCTTTGGCGATCAGACCGAGAGCTTCTTCTCCGCTTTTCGCCTCTATCACGATGAAGGCCGCGTCCCCGAGCGCGGTCACACACATGCGGCGGACATCATCATTGTCGGCCACAACCACTACCTTCTTTTGTTCGTGAGAACCGGGAGGCCCGAGGTCATATTCCTTCATCGTCCTCTCGACCGCTTCCCGCGAATAGCGCCTGTGTCCACCGATGGTCCTGCTCGCCTTCAGTATTCCGGAGGAAGTCCAACGGTGAACGGTACCCACGGATACACCGAGCATCTCTCCTACTTGACTTGCTGTCAGCAGTTCGTCTCGCATGGCCTTTCTCAACCCTCCATATTTCTCCATTTCTATTCAAACCTCTAAAACCTCTCATCGTCAAGAAATAAAGGGGAAAAGGCAGGAATCGGCTGATTGAGCGGAATATCGGATACCCGAAGCCAGCTGCCGGATGGGCGGTCACAGTCGTTGGACGCTCAGTCGCGGGACAAGTTCACATACCACCCAATGTGACGGTTTGACATTCTCACACCTATGTCGATAATCCGCATTCTGCATTCTGAATTCTACAATCAGAGGCGGGTGTAGGTCAACGGTAGAGCCCCAGCCTTCCAAGCTGGTCGCGTGGGTTCGATTCCCATCACCCGCTCCATCCTTCGCTCCAGCCGTCTCGCTTCGCTCGCGGGGAGCTACGGATGGCAGGCCATCTATGTTGAGTATTGAATCTGGGAGCGAAGGATGCCCTTCGTAGCTCAAGCGAACAGCGCAGAGCGAAGTAGGGCGGTATCCATCATGCACTACGTCTATTTACTCAGAAGCACGGTACACCCAGATAAGACGTACATTGGGCGGACTGAAGATGTAGACAAGCGCTTGGCTGCGCACAATCAAGGCGATTCCAAATACACCTCTCGCTTCAAACCCTGGGAACTGATTCTGTTTCTCGGCATACCATCCGAGGAAAAAGCCATCGAGCTGGAGCGTTATCTGCCCCCTTGCCCCTTGCCCCTTCGTGCCTGACCAGAATGGCACTGACTTAAGGCCACGACATGCCTTACGGCATTGACTACA
>JAHIZV010000250.1 GCA_018814445.1 Verrucomicrobiota bacterium
CGCGAGAATCTGTCTGCTGAATGCTGCAAAGGAATACGCCTCCGGCCGCCAGGCTTTTCTGTTTCGGGTAGCCTAGCAGATTGTTCGATCTCCAGGCAATGAGTTCAACGCCGGACTACGCACTTCGACTTACTCGGCACGCTTGCTCAGGTACTCCCTCAGTGCCTCACGGCCCGTCGTATTTGTGAGCTTCATTCGCGACGTGGGCTGATTCACGATCTCCCGCAGAGCCCGGTTCCTGCCGCTTCGCGAAGCGAGAGTCAATCCGTCCATGACGACCGAAAAACGTCGACGCGGATGAGGCTTCTCACCATTCACGGCAGTTATCGTGACGCCTCCCTCTTCAGGGTCTATCTCATAGTCCACTCCGGTGACAGTGAGCGCATCGTAGCGCGGACTTTCCGACAGATCTTCGCGCAGGATCGTTTCAAGTTCCGAAACATTGAGAGAGCACACGCCCAGATATCGATCCTCAGGCAAGCACACACAAAGACTGCTCTCGGTTGCATTTGTCATTTCGGTGATTCGCCCACATTGGAACGAGTGAATACTCACTTGTGAACTCGTCTTGAGCCGCATTGCCCTGCCGATCACATGTCGCCCGTCTGTCCGGCCCGTTCCCCCGGGAAACGCTCCGATGCTTCGCTCCATAGACTTCAGAGTTTTCCCGTAGCGTTCATCAATCACATCGCGCAATGCTTTATCCTCCTGCGTGGAGGTCTCAACGGACAGCATATCCAGTGTCGATTCCACTATCCGTCTTGATAGAGTGTCATAGTCAATGTTCACGCACCCGAGAAACCGGGCCTTCGAGCCGGACTGAGAGTATAGCGTACGGCCAAGCCTGGCCTCAGCTACAACCCGACCCGTGGATCCGCCGATGATAATATCAATCTCGGGAAACATCTCTGCTATTCTCTGAATGTTGTTCGCACCGTCGTCCCTATACGTCAACAGGCCCTGAGAGGCCACAAGCACCGTGATATCCGGCTTCTGCTTCCGCACCTCAGGAAGAACTGCGGTCAGCGCCTCTACCGTATCGAGAGCGCGGTATCCTTCAAGCCGCTCCGGAAGAACGGCCCTGGCGAGAGAACCCGACGTCACACCGATAAAAGCGACCGTAATCCCGTCGACCTTCCTGATGCAGTAGCCGGGGCAATTCCTTGAGGAATTCGTGCTGTCTCGGGTCACGACGTTCGCAGCCAGCATCTCTCCGCGTCCCCCGCCAAGCAATCTCATCCACCGTCCTATACCCATCTCGAAATCCACCCGTCCCGGAACGAGAACATCATAGCCGAGGTGCTCTGCCGTATACGCTGCGAGTTCACCTCGAGTGACTTCAGACTCCACGCTCCCCCATAGAATATTTCCTGAATCGACAAGAAAAGAACTCGGGTTTCTTTCACGTATCTCGTTCACCAGCGAAGCAAGGCGCAGTAGCCCCGATGATCCGAGTGGCTGACCCAGAACGTTCCCGTTGACGTCCGCTGTGTGAAGAATAGCTAAATGCACGATCCGGCCCTGACTTGGCTGGACGCACAACATTGAGACAAATAGAAGCAGCAGGCACACACGGTGCCCCCGTAACGGAAACATATTGGTTTACCTCCTTGAAGCGGCCCCTCCCCCTTAAGGCCGCGTCAGACTTTCGACCGCTACGCGATCTTCAGGCGGTCCTCATCAGCGCCAAGTGCCGGACGTTGTCCAGTGATCACGGTCTTGGTAATGCGGCATTCCTCAACATTCTGCCGCATTGGCACTTCATACATCACGTCAAGCATCACATGCTCGAGAATAGCTCTCAGCCCTCGTGCGCCGGTCTTCTTCTCCGATGCAATCCTGGCGACTTCGCGCAGCGCGGAATCGGTAAAGGACAACTTCACCTTCTCCATAGCCATAAGCTTTGAATACTGCTTCACCATGGCATTCCTGGGTTCAGTGAGAATCCTGACAAGCTCATCCTCGGTCAGTTCTTCAAGGGCTGCTACCACGGGAAGCCGCCCGACAAATTCAGGAATAAGCCCGAAACGCAGGAGATCTTCGGGTTCAATGCCGACTCGTTTCCTTACTTTTGCAGTACTCGGCTCCTCGATATGCCCGAATCCGAGAACACGCTTTCCTACCCGCCGCTTTACAATATCCGCCAGCCCCACAAATGCCCCGCCGCAAATGAAGAGGATATGCTGCGTGTTGATCTTAATATACTCCTGTTGCGGATGCTTTCTACCGCCCTGCGGAGGCACGCTTGCGACAGTTCCCTCAAGGATCTTCAGCAAGGCCTGCTGAACGCCCTCACCTGACACATCACGCGTGATTGAGACGTTTTCCGTCTTTCTGCCTATCTTGTCTATTTCGTCAATGTAGATGATGCCCAGCTCAGCCCTGCCCACATCAAAGTCAGCGGATTGAAGTAGTCGCAGTAGGATGTTCTCAACGTCTTCGCCGACGTAACCCGCTTCAGTCAGAGTCGTTGCGTCCGCAATACTGAAGGGGACATCAAGAATCCTCGCGAGAGTGCGAGCAAGCAGCGTTTTCCCGCTCCCAGTGGGCCCTATGAGCAAGATGTTGCTCTTCTCGAGCTCGACATCGCGATGCGGATCATCTTCCGGAAGCATACTCTGCTGTTTAACCCTTTTGTAGTGGTTGTGCACGGCGACAGAGAGAACCCGTTTCGCGTGCTCCTGCCCCACCACGTACTCATTCAGTAAATCGACAATCTCATGCGGCTTCGGGACCTTCAGTTCAGAAGTTGTCGGCTCGCTATCGGAAACGCTCTCTCTTGCGATCAGTGAATTGCAGAGATCTACGCACTGATCGCATATCTGGACTCCGGGTCCGGCGATCAGCCGCTGAACTTCCTCCTGCGTTTTCCCGCAGAAAGAGCATTTCGGCTGTTTGGAAGTCGGTGACATTGTTAACTCCGTCAGGATTCCATCGCCTGGCGATCCACGACAACTTCATCGACAATGCCATACTCTCGAGCTTCATCAGACGACATGAAGAAGTCCCGATCCGTATCCTTAGCGATGGTGTCCAGATCTCTTCCCGTGTGACGGGCAAGGATCTCATTGATCCTGTCGCGAAGCCTCAGAATTTCTTTTGCCTGGATGCTGATATCCGAAGCCTGCCCCTGTACACCACCCCAAGGCTGATGAATCATGATTCGCGCATTCGGAAGAGCATACCGCTTCTTCGCAGTACCGGCGGCGAGGAGGACAGCTCCCATGCTTGCGGCCTGGCCGACACAGTATGTGGTCACACCGCATTTAACGAACTGCATAGTGTCGTATATTGCGAGACCCGCGGTAACGGAGCCGCCGGGCGAGTTGATGTAGAGGTTGATGTCCTTTTCCGCATCTTCTCCCTGGAGGAAGAGCATCTGGGCGATAATCAAGTTCGCGACATCGTCCGTGATCGCTGTGCCGACGAAGATAATCCGCTCCTTCAGGAGGCGCGAAAATATGTCATACGCCCGTTCGCCCCGGCTCGTCTGCTCGACAACCATCGGTACGAGTATCTGATTACGTTCGTTCATATCTGCAATCCTTTGCTGAAGTCCTGTTGAGCCTCTATCCGGCAGGCTATCCCTTTATCTTTGCCTGTTCGAGAACAAAGTCGAGCGTCTTGCTCGACTTCATCTGCTCCCGTATGTTGTCCAACACATTGCGCCTCTCGAGTTGCTGGCGGAACGCGTCCGCCGTCATACCATATTCCTGTGCCATTCTGGCCACATGATCGGACAACTCCTGGTCGGCAACGGTGATGTCCTTCTCCTCGGCGATTTTGTGCAGGATATACCGGACCTTGATGCGCTCGGTGGCGCCTTTGGTAGCCGTATCGAATATCTGGTCACGACTTTCCTCGATCTGTTCACGCGTGATTCCCCGCGAGGTATTCTCCCTTACGATATCGTAGACGATGTCCTTTGTTTCCTGCTGAACGAGGGACTCTGGAACATCGATTTTCGTGTCGCTGAGCAACTGCTTGACGATCTCGTTCTTCAGGCGCTGATTCTCCCGCTCTTCACCCATCTTCAGAAGGTCTTCCCTGATCTTTGCACGAAGAGCCTGCTCGGAATCGACCTCGAAAGGCTTAAGGAAGTCCTCTGTTATCTCGGGAAGGCGCTTCTCTTGCACAGCCTTCACCATGACCTTGTAATGCGCATCCTTTCCGGCAATAGCCGCCACGGTGAAGTCGGCTGGAAATGTCACGGCAATGTCTTTGCTCTCGCCCGCGCTCGCACCGATAAGTCCCGGGCCGAAACCCGGGAGAAAGGTGTTCTCGTCAGTCAAAACCCAGAAGTCGACAGCGGACCCCAATCCTCTTGCTGCCGGATCAATCTCCTCGATAGGCTGACCATCACATGTGCCCTCGAAGTCGACCTGCACCATGTCTCCAGCCTTCACGGCTCTGTCTGTCACATCTTCGTATGAAGCCTGTCTATCGCGCAAGGAGCGCAGGGCGTCTTCCACTTCTTCTTCCCCAACTGTCACTTCCTGGCGTTTCAACTTCATTCCCTCGTACTTCGGAAGCTTGAACTGCGGAGGAACATCCAGGGTGACACTGAATGTCAATGGGTCTGAAGGACTGTAGACGACATTCCTAACGTCGAGAATGGAGACCACGTCCAGAGATTCCTGCTCGATGGCCTCACGATAACCCGACGGAATCAATTCGTCCTGTACGGCCTGATCAATCTCGCGGCTAAACCTCTTTTTCACCACGTATTCAGGCGCCTTCCCCTTGCGGAAACCGGGAACACTCACTCCCTTCCTGTACATACCGAGAACCCGATTGTACTCCTCGCCAACTGTCTCCCGCGGGACCTCCACCTGCAGTTCCTTGCGGCAGGGACCGACGTCTTGAATCCTGACTTTCATGCAGCTACACCTCCGAAAAGCATTCGATATCCTTGCGAATCAAGCGCGGTACCATAGGACACGCCGGAAATGAGGTCAAGAACCCGTGTGAGTATCATCTACCAGGCCAGACATCAGCGACGCCCGCAACGGAGTATCCGCTGAGCTGCCCGGCCAGGTCTCGACGTCAAGGAAGCGGAATATCTCCTCCGTATGGGACGGCGAGGCCGAATCTGCCGGCAAGGTCGCGAATCTGATTCATCACTCCAGGGCGCTTGGTCTGTATGTGTTCCCCGATCAAATGATAGACCTTATGCCATGCCCACATCGTGCGGATATCGTCTGTCCCTCGGTCCGCTTGATTGAGATCCATTGTGAAAACCATGTCCATGGCCTTGCCGCCCGAATTCCCCACTATCCGAACAGCAAACGGTTCATTTGAGGGCACACACTTGCCGTAGAGAACCAGTGGGCGATCCATGTAGAGGTGCGTAAGAACATCAGGATATACTTCCCCTTCCAGTCCTCCGCTGAAGTTGAATTTCAGATCGGCAAGCACGGGACGACTCAGTTCCCTCGCCCATTGTTCGAGGGCTGCAGGCATCTCTCTCCTGTCTTCAACTATCAGCGAATCACCTCTGTTCCGGTAGCTGAGAAGGTCCATGAGGAAATGATTAACCCTGTGCCCGCCGCCGACGGTGAATACGGAAATGCGTCCCTCGTTTGAGGCCGTGAACTGCTCGATGATGTCCGAACTGTCGACCATTCCCATTGTCGGCCTCCCGTCACTCACCAGAATCGCGATGAGTGGTCGATTGTCGTCCTTCCGTATCGCCAGAAGCTTTCTCAAGGTTTCCAGAACATCGGTCTTCCCCTTGGCCTTCATATTCTCAATGAACCAGGCCGCACGCGCATCGTTGGCGGGCGCGGGAGATGTCCAGTCTTCAAAACACATTTCCGTGTGATCGCTGAACCTGATGAAGTTGTAACGGTCGTTATCAGCAAGGAGATCCAGCCAGCGATGAAGACCCGTCTTGCAGAGATTCAACTTCTTCTGCGTCATACTCTCCGAGCAATCCTGAACGAGCAGAACATCCTTCGGAAGGACGGGAAGTGACATCTCGCTCTTCCTCCGTATTCCGACGCGGAAATACACACTGTCGTCGCCGGGAGCCGAGAACGTGGAAACATCCAGGGCCAGCAGTTCCTCAATAGGCTTCGCAGAAACGATGTCTTCCAGATCCTCGTCCATAAGAGCCGAAGACTCTTCCAGCGCTTTTGCCCCCTCATCCGTCATCGCCACGTTCTGGGCGGTCCCTGCAGCGAGAGCCAAACTGCCCGCTCTGGAAAGTCCGGGAAGCGGGCCGGCTTCCGTCCCGAGTCCGGACTGTGACTGTCTGGCAGCTTCTTCCTGATCCCAGTCTACGGGAAACGTAATGTCTGGTGCATCCTTCCCACGCGGTACGACATCTACATACCGCCGGGGAAGAGCGCTCACATTGTCATCATGTATGCTGTCTTCGATCTGGAGTATCTCTGCACGAGGCTGCCAGTCCTCGCGCGTCGCCGGCAACTCAGGTGCTTCAAGGGGTCTGTCTTCGGCTTCAAGAGAGACGTTCTCTTTCAGATCCGGCTCCGCAGGCAGAGCTTCTTCAAGCGCATCAACATATGAAAGATACTCTTCTTCCACATCATAGATACGTTCGGGACTCTCGGGACGATAACGCGAGGGACGATCAAGCACACTCATCGGCCCCCTCTTGACGTCTCCCAACCGTGTCGTCTGGATACGGTCTGTCAGGCCCATCTCAGGCGGCTTTCCAACAGGAAGATTCGGAAACTTAGCAATCACCACCACATGCAGAGCAAGTGATATGAGCGTGGCGGCCGCCGCCGCGGCGATATGCCTACCTGACCAGGCTGTCCTCAAATCCTCTTTCTCCATCGGTTACAGTACAACACCAGATTGCTCCCGAGGATGATAGTCGCAGCAGGCCCAACCTCCAAGCCGGAAAGCCGCGCGCGCGCAGCCTATGGAATGGCGGAAATCACCTGCCGCGGCGACGCGAAGTCCACTCAGAATAGACCAGCAGAGAACTCCCTACCCCTGCAGGGCCATCAGAAACTCAGCGTTACTCTTTGTCTTCTTCAGACGATTGATCAACAGCTCCATGGCCTCAACAGAAGGAACGTCCTTGAGCGCTCTTCGGAGAATCCATATTTTTTCCAGCTCGTCCGGATGGAACAGAAGCTCTTCTTTTCGCGTTCCCGATTTCTCCACATTGATTGCCGGGAATATCCTCTTGTCTACCAGGGTCCGGTCAAGACCCAGCTCCATGTTGCCCGTTCCTTTGAACTCCTCGAATATCACCTCATCCATCCGGCTTCCCGTATCGACCAGCGCGGTCGCGATAATCGTAAGGCTGCCGCCCTTTTCGATGTTACGGGCCGCCCCGAAGAAACGCTTCGGCTTATGCAGTGCGTTTGCATCAACACCACCGGAAAGGATCTTTCCGCTGTGAGGCTGGAGCGTGTTGTACGCGCGCGCAAGGCGAGTGATACTGTCGAGAAGAATCACCACATCCTGACCGCACTCGACCATGCGCTTCGCCATTTCAATCACGATCTCGGCAACCTGAACGTGGCGCTCGGGAGGCTCGTCAAACGTTGAAGCAAGCACCTCTGCCTTCGTGGTTCTCTGCATGTCGGTCACTTCTTCCGGACGCTCATCAATCAGAAGGACGATTAACTTTGTATCCGGAGTGTTCGCCGAAATGCTGTTGGCAATCTTCTGCAGAAGAACAGTCTTTCCCGTTCGGGGAGGCGCAACGATCAACCCCCTTTGTCCCTTTCCGATCGGCGTCAGAATGTCCATGACCCGCATGGATATCTCCTTCGGTTCAATCTCCAGCACGAGCCGCTGATCCGGAAACAGAGGGGTCAGGTTCTCAAAAGGAACTTTCGCGCGCGACTGTTCCGGGTCGCCGCTATTGATCTGATCGACTTTGAGAAGGGCGAAGAATCTCTCTTTGTCCTTAGGAGACCTGATCTCGCCTTCAACGAGATCACCCGTCCGGAGTCCGAAACGCCTGATCTGCGACGGTGAGACGTAGATGTCCTCCGGGCAGGGCAGGTAGTTGTAGTACGGCGATCTGAGGAACCCGAATCCGTCAGGCAGGACTTCCAGGATTCCGCGGCCGAACATGGACCCGTTCAAGCGGGCGTTGGCTTTCAGTATTTCGAAGATCAACTCATGTTTCCGCAATGCGGCGATCTCCGTCAGTTCGTACTTCTCAGCCATCTCCTGAAGTGCGGGCACATCAAGGACCTGGAGCTCGAACAGCTTCAGAACCGGACCATCGCGTACGACATCGACATCGTTTCCGCGGTCTCCATTCCCTCCGCCACCTGACCTTCTGCGCGGCGGGCGTTTCTTCCCTCCGCGGCCCTTGCCATCATTTCTGTCTCCACGTCCGATGTTCGGCCGCTGTTCATGATTCTCATTCATCGTCTTGCCTCACTTTCTCAGTAAGCTTCTTGAGTACTTCCAACGTGCGTTCTTTCAACTCATCCAGAGTCCCGTTGTTCTCTATAACCGCATCAGATCTTTTTCTCTTTTCCGCCAAATCCATTTGCAGCGCGACTCGCTGTGCCGTCTGCTCTTCGGTCAGCCCCCGCTCCGTCATTCGGGCGAGAACCACATCGTCGGCCGCGGAAACACACATCACTGCGTCCCAGCCATTTGTCTCACCGATCTCGTACAGAAGAGGGATAATGACAGCTGCATCGCGACCTTCCCCCTTCTTCTCCTTCGCCCAATTACGCCATTGCTCTTTAACGAGAGGATGGACAATAGCCGTGAGTTCCCCCATGCGCCCTCTGTCGCGGAACACGATCTCCCCCAACTTCTTCCTGTCAATCCCGCCGTCAGCCGCAACGACGTCTTGACCGAATGCGGCCACGATACTTGAAAATGCTTTCCCGGGCCCTCTCATCTGCCCATGTACAAGGTCATCGGCATCCAATACTGACAATCCTGCCGATGCGAGTATCCGGCCCACTTCTGACTTTCCACAGGCGATCCCCCCGGTAACAGCCAGCAAAATGCCGGACTTACGGCTCATCAATCTCTCCGGTGTCATAGTCAAAACCACGCGCCTTCAACGAAATCACATGCTTCAGCACAGCCCCCCCCGCCTCCTGCAGGGGATCGATCCTCAGGGCCGCGGACGCCTGCTCTTCTGCGCCCGCCAGATCCCCACGCTCAAAGAAAATCTCTGCCTCCCGCGCGTAGGCCTGCGCGAGTTTCTCATCAGAGATGGTAAGCATTTTGAACACTCGGTATTTTCTGTTTCCCCATAGGTACCTGAAATAGCGGCCATCCTGCGGACGTTTTTCAAAGAGCCTTGCGGGGGCGGTCTCAGGCGGCTCAAGCGCATCTACAAAGTAGCGCATCTGTTCCTGCTCTCCGCGTCCGGCAAACTCTCCCATCGAGTACACGTAGTACCGCGCACCAAACTGATCGGCCCAGTCCCTGAACCCCTTCTCGCTTCCTTTAAAAAGCTGTTCACCGTATGCCTCTACCCGGCGCCGTATTTCTTCATTCTCAAACTTCGGATGCAAAACAATCGGGCATCGCCCATAAGCGAGAATAGATCCGCTCACCCCGAAATTCGCCAGCACCGGCTCGGGAGCGACATGATCATCAAGCCATTCAACAAGGTTATCCAGTTCAGCGTAGTAGACCCCCGCCCTGCCCCACATCTCAGGCTGTTTGACGACATGAACAGCCTCACCGGAAACTCCGGCAATCAACAGGCCAGTCACTGCTATTCTTGCCAGGAGTCTTTTGTCTAACGCCCACGAGGCCAACCATCCCATCAATCCTGAGGCGAATATGGCGAGGAAAACGTGAAATCTTACAAACAGGGTAAAAGCTATTAGTGAAGTTACGCAGAAGATCGTTAACCGGGTCAGTTCACGCTGACGTCGAACCTTAAGTTCATAGACCGCCGCACAAACTGCTATCAATGTGAGTGGCAATATAAACGGAGCCAACATCCATGTCAACGGCCAACTGGATGAATGCAAGGCAGGTACCCACATGATCTTCTGGGTGAAAGTGAGTAGTGATGGGTCGACAGGCTTCTGATTCACGAACCTCAGTTTCGCAGTCAGCAGTTGGGCAAAATGGCCGTAGCTGGAGCCGTAATCCGACGGCAGAAGGAAACTGACCACCACCGGAAACATAATCAAAGCGGCCGACCTCCACACGTGCCGGACACCGCCACGCCTGTTTGACCAGAGGACGAGTGCGACTCCATACGACAGCAACATGACGGGTGATGACAGAAAACCATGTGCGCGGAGATACGGATTCACTATGCCGCACACCACCAGAATAACCCAATGCAGCAGCCAGGATTGCTTCCATTCCCGATCACACGACGTCCTGACCAGGGAAACCGCCGACACCAGCATCCACAGAGCGACGTAGAACTGGATCAGATCCCACGAGCATAAAGCCAGTCCTAGAAAAACGGCAGAACCAATTGTCGCCATCAGGCGGCCCCGGACATTCCGCGTGCGCCATGCCGCGGCGTTGAGTGCAAAATGGCCAAGCAGAAACGGAAGGGCGAAGTTCTCTCTCGATAATTCCTGCCCGGTTGACCGCATGACGCTGATAAGCGATACCGCGTAGAACAGCCCCGCGATGGTTCCCGCCCAGATTCCCTTTTGCCAGAGCCCTATCCAGAGCGCGATATATATGATTCCCGTACAGAACCACAGACACTCGACCCACCTGATCCTCTCCTCCAGCGAGAGAAATCGAGGGAGGAGTCTTGAAAGCGTTCCGTAGAAGTACTCGGCTCCCACCGTGTAGGAACTCTTAACGTCAATGCCGTCGGGATACTGCACTTTCTTATCCACGGCGGGAAGCCCTCCGACGAGAGCAACCTGCTCCACCATCCGGAACTGCAGCGCGCTCTCCATCGTGAAAGGAAGATCATCACCGACAATCTCATATTGCTTTTCGAGAACAGCCACCCGTATCCCTACGCCCAGAGCAAACAGGAACAGTAGGCCGGCAATCAGCAGGATATTCTTTCTCAGCAGCACTGTTGTGTACCTGTAGTTTCCGTTTCTATCCCCTTTGAGGTCCTTGAGCGGTTCCCGAACCGAAGGACATCACATACCGGCCGCCTGCTTCAATAGACACATGAGATTACGACAGCGCACAAACCGGTATCTGAGCCGGAACCCGGTATCCCCTGTACTCATTCGAACAAGTCGCGCGTCCGCAGGCCGTCCGCCATACTCTTGAATTCCATCTTCTCAAAGAAGGGCAGCAATTCGTCCACGTTCGGCTCCTTAACACCGAATTCCTGCCAATCCGAAAGACCCGGCAAATCATCTCGCAGGGACACAAGAGCGATGTTCCTCAATACCTCGTCCCGACTTCCCTCAAGACTTGTGCGCAGCTTGTCGGACTTCAAATGCTCAAGATTCACCCATATTGCGTCCAACGAACCGTATTCATTCAGGAGCTTTCCGCTGTCTTCGGACCTACGCCCGGGACACCGGGGATGTTGTCGGAGGAGTCGCCCACGAGCGCAAGCCACGGCACGATCAGTTCGGGATATACACCTGTCTTATCCTTGACTTCCTCCGGCCCCATTCGCACGTTGGATTTCGTCGGCGTCACGATACTGAGTTCTCTTGAAACCAGTTGAAAAAGATCCTTATCGCTTGAGGCAATCAAGACCTCGGCCCCCTCGGCAACTGCTCTGAGTCCGAGAGTTGCAAGACAATCGTCTGCTTCCTGACCTGAAATCGACACGGACATAATTCCGCAGGCCCCCAGATACTCCTCTATATACTCGAACTGTTCATGAAGCGTATCCGGCATTTCTGCCCTGTTCGCCTTGTATTCGCTGTGAATGCTCACCCGCTCCTCCGGCAACCCCGCATCGAACGCCACAGCCCAGTGCGTGGGCTTCCAGTGTTCTTCGAGCTGCCGCACCATCTTTATGAAGCCAAAGAGGGCGTTGGTGTTTCGCCCATCGCGGGTAGACAGATCGCGAATAGCGTAGTAAGCGCGATATGCAAAGGCGTGTCCGTCGATAAGGAGAAGCTTGTTTCTCTTCATGTCAGAGTTCTGGGTCTACTGACCGGTCAAACCAGCCGTAAAGGCTTCAGCGCCCTTCGCCCGCACGCGACTGACGAAGCCGTACGCCCAGATAGCATACGGGCTTATACCAAAGGATAGACACTGCTAACCAGCTTTGCGTTTTCTACTGAGCGTCACTTTCGAGTGCCGCACTTGTGCCAGGCAGTACAAGTTCGTCGGTCTTATGAATCGGGTGTCCAGCCGGATCGACCAGCCGCGCGGTGACGAAAATAAGGAGATTCGACTTCTCGCTCTTCTCCCCCTCGGTCCGGAAAAGGCGGCCGAGAAGAGGAATGTCTCCAAGAATCGGTATCTTGTCATCAACAGTTACGACCGTTTCACGCATAAGTCCGCCCATGACAACAGTCTGGCCATCCCAAATCACGATACTGGTCGTGACGTTCCGGCTTTCGAAGATCGGCTGTGGAATGTTGTACGTGAAGCTCTGACCACCTGCCGTGATGCTGGATCCGTACTGAAGCCAGCCGATAAGCTCCGCGACTTCGGGAGCCAGCGTCAGATCGATCGTATAGCCATCGGGCCCAACGGTCGGAGTGACATTAAGAATGACACCGACCTGGCGAGTCTCAAACGATCCCGGCGTTACCGTCGGAGGCGTAACCAGACCGCCACCCGTCGCACCGCCATCGGTCGTCACGATCGAGGTCGAAGCGGAGATTGTCGGCTCGGTGACTTCAAACTCCGTTGGATAAATGATCTCCTGAACCACCTCGATCGTAGCATTCACACCGCTGCGGGTTGTGACACGCGGAGCCGAAAGGACGTCGCTGTTGCCGGACTGGTCCAGTGCGTGAATAATAAGGTTCAGCTCAGGATTCGTCAGGATGCTTGATATGCTCATCAAACCGCCCAAGGCCGTTGAGTTCACACCAGCTGATATTGCGCTCGCCGGTGAAATCGCGCCAGTTCCCGTATCGATATTGAAGAAGCGATTGCCTTTCGTGAACCCATTCGCATCGGCGTTGACCTGAAGCCGTTCTGCTGAACCGGCGCCGCCAGTGCCCTGCCGCTGTGCGAGCTCCCAATTATCGGTGAGTATCCACTGGAAACCCATTTCCTCGAGGTCGGATTGTTTGACCTCAACGAACCTGGCTTCAATTTCGACCTGATGCGGAACCACGTTCAACTGGCTCAGAATCCGCTCAAACACTTCCAGGTTCTCCGGCGTGTTCGCGACGATCAACTGACTGATCGCGGAGTTATATGTAATGGACGTGCCGACCGGGAAAGGCACACCCGCGCGTTGGAAGAACTCCTTCACGTCCTGCCGCTTGAACGTGGTCGTGGCGCCCATCTCGATGAATTCCCCGCCGCGATCCTGTTCTTCGCCCTTCTCGACGATGACATCAAGAATCGAGGGCTGAACCGGATAGAGACGAGTTACAACGCGGCCTGAAACCACTCCGGCCGGAGTGATGATGACCGCGTTATCCTCAATGCGGTACTTCAGATTCGCCACTTCAGTAATGTACTTGATGGCATCAATGAGAGTGATTCGACGCAGATTCAACGTGATGGTGGGAATTGAAGAGAAGCCGCCACCGCCAACGTCGCCCCCCGCAGATTCCTCTTCAAAAAGGGATCCAAACTCATCGGCAGTATCTGCTCCCCAGGGACTCGCCTGCCCTAAATCACCGCCGGAAGGCGGAGATGATACGGCACCTGACGGGAGATTCAGATTCAGGATAACGTTGACGCCAACGCCCTCCGTGTCCTGGGCGACACTTGCATCAACCAGAAAACTGACTACATCCTGGATGTTTGCAGAACGGAACTCGATCGAGGGTATCGTAATTTCGCGCATCTTCTGTTGAAGGCGCTGTGCCGGCGTCTCTGACGGAGCGGCAGTACCCGACCGCAGTTCCGCGGGAAGTTCGACTTCCTCGCGCACGGGCGGGTTCCATGCGTCTCGCACGTCTTCGATCATGTCCGCCACAGTTGCGTCCCGGCCATATGTGCTGACCTTGAACTTCAGTTCCTCAATCTTCTTGAGAAACCGCATGGCTTCCACATTGTACTCGTCAATGGCAAGCACACTTTCGAAAAGAACTTCGGCGCGGTTGTAGTCATCGATTTCAAAGAAGGCACGCCCTTTGGACAACAGGTCTTCCACGTTTTCACGTATTTCGACGAGATGAGGCAGTTTCTTGATCGGAATTTGCTTCCCCGCAAGCCTCTTCTGGCGCTCTTTTGCCCTGCCGATCTTTTTCAGCAGCTTTGCTGCTGACCTGTGATCCGGAGAGACTTTCAGAGATTCAACTACGAATCTCTCCGCCTCATCCAGGTCGCCGTTGTGATCGTAGATGTTCTGCGCCAGCCGGAATCGGCCTTCGGCCAATCCCCACTGAGCCCGCTGGCGGTCCTGATCGGTCTGCGGACGCTCGGGCAGTATCTCAAGAGCCGCCACAAAGGACTTGATCGAGCTGTCGAATTCCTTTGCCATCAACTGCTGATAGCCCTGTTCGATCCCTTTGAGGGCTTCAATTTCCGCCGCCTGACGTCGCACTTCCTCTTGATGAGCAAAAGAAGCCACGACCTCAGCGTCAACGGCAGGCTTCTCTTCGGCGATCTCAGGCTCTATGGTCACATCAGCCGGAGCGACGACAACCTCATCAATTACGGTCTCTTCAGCCGGCATTTCTTCAATATCATCTCCGACAAGCTCCTCCGCTGCACGTTCCATGATTTCCAGAACCTCTGCCTCTTCCGGGAAATCCAGAGATTCCTCGACAACTTCGACCTCTTCGGGCGCCTCCAGATCAGTCTGTTCAGCGAAGGGCGTCAATTCCTCGATGTCGGCCTCTTCGACAGCGTCTTCTGCGACGGACATGGGTTCTTCTACAATAGTGTCTTCGACGACCGCCTCGTCACCCATCTCTTCGACAGGCTCAATCACTACATCTTCGATGATCGCGTCAAGCGGCTCGTCAACAGCTTCCTCTGTCGGTACCACCACTTCTTCGACTGTTCCATCGCTCTCGCCGACCAATGCGTCGTCTTCCGCGATGTCACCGAGCAATGCCTCAAGATCTATGTCGTCCTGCGCAGACACAAATGCGACTTGGGCAAACCAGCATCCAAGGAATATGCACAGCAGTACGATGCCCGCCTTGGCAAACCGAGCCTGCCTTGCCCGGCCTGTGAGCCCTTTCATTATAGAATCCCAATTGACAGTCATCTGCGTTCCTTTCGTGGTATCCCCTGATGTTTCCAGTAATATTTCGATTCTGAAAGTCCTTATCTAAATCACCTGGCGTCGGATGGCATAGAGCCCTGATATCCTCCCCCTCTAACACCGGGATCTAAACCGAGCATTGATTGAGACTCATCACGGCCCAGAATTTTACTTTTCTCGGCATCCGTAAGGCGCGGCACGCTGGTTTTCAGGCCGGATCCAGTGTTCTCTATTAGTACCGCATCCGGTTTGATGTCAACGACTTTGTACGTCTCGCCCTTGAGCGTGAACTCGGAGTCCAGACGCACAGTGAACCTGCCCTGACCAATGATAGAGATCAGGTACGCTATCAGTTCAGATTCATTGAGCACGCGGCCCTTCACAAGCTCTATATGCTTCCCTCCCTGTTCGAGCGTCAGAACGGACTGGTCGATAACTCTCCCCGCCGTGTTGGTTGCCGTTCGAGAGTCAAACTTGACGACCGTGAACCCTTCGACCACCTCATCCATCCTGGCGAAATACGTTCTCTCCAGGGACCGCATATTGAGTTGGTAGCGGGCACTGCCTGAAAGCTCCGAAACGCCCTGGAAACGGAGCTTGAAAGGTTTCGTCACTATCCGTGCGAGGCGAAGTTTCGCAACAGGAGGCGGGAAGCTCTTCGGATCGGAGGGATTCGTGCCGCTCTGATATTCCTCCAGGTTGGTGAAGTCGTCCCCGTCCAGATCGGCCTCGGCGTCCTCGCTGTTGTATGGATCCAGGCCGTGCGCTATCTCAAAATCGTCCAGCAGGCCGTCGCCGTCCCGATCGGCCTCGCGTATCTTCGGCTGTTCCGTCCCACAGAAAGGACAACTTTCCGCATGATACGGAATCGGCTTCCTGCAGGCCGGATTGATGCAGCTTACCCGCAACTCACTGACCATCGCATGGTTCGTCGCCGTAGCCGCTTGAAAAGGATTCTTCAGTTCCTCCTGATACGAATCGTAGACGCTGATTTCAAGACTGTCGGCCTTAACAAGACCGTGTAAAGGCTGCTGCCACCTCGCTTCCGCCAATTCCCTTTTCTCGAGACTGATCTGCGACACCAGGAATACAGCCGAAACGAGCAGAAGAATCAAACCGAGAACCAGGGCCAACTTCTCATAGTTGTCCTTAATCCAATTTCCCTTCATCCGAGGTGCAGCGCTCACGCTTCACCGCCCTTCTCATCAGAACGTTTGAAACGATAGACATCCACCTTAATGCGGACATTCAGGATTTCGCGGCCTGCCACCACCCTTTCGTCATGACTCCGCTTCGCATATTCGGCATCCGCGCTCTGACCTTTCGCCGAGGTCGGGCTGCGGCCCAGCAGTGGCGTCCCGAGTCTTACCTCGCCCACCCCGCCCGTCTCGATGCTCTCCTGCTTCTTCTCTTTCGATGCAACCGTCCTTACGGTCACTTCCGAGGCGGCCACAAAAAGATCGGAACTGCCCAGCACGTTCATCACACGCCAGAAGGCCTGCTCACTCGCGGAGAAATCGAAAACATACCGCTCGCGGGTATAGAGGCCATCGCCCTCCTCCTCACCCGCAACCACAGACGGGGTGGAGATTCTTCCCGGCCGGGTTCTTCCGCGTGCAACAACTTCAGGTTGAGCCACCTCCTGCTGGTCCTCGAACTCCTCCCTCTCACACACGTCAAGACTGTCGATTTTCGCATTAAACAGGAGGTCCGCCAGTTGCTCCGTGGTTTTGAGCTGAAGAACGAGGCGTTCCATATCCTTTCCTCGAGGAAGAGCGCCCTCGGCATACTTGCTGAAGCCAAAAGAAAAACGGTCAGCCAGTTTCACATTGTTGTCCAAAGCGACGCGCACCATTCGTCGGATTGACTGCTCGAGAGTCGAGGGAAACTGTGCGGGCTCCAGAGTTTCCACCGTCACCTCCCCGGAAGAAAGACTGGCCCGCAGATTCGCGAAGTAACTCTTCAGAACTTCCAGGTTGTCCGCTTCCCGCTCGAGATTCGATTGCGAGGGAAACGGTTCCCGCCGGTTCAACCGGTCGAGCTTCTGCAGGGCTGACTTAAGTTCAGATCGTTCCTGACCGTATTCCCCTCTGAATTTGAAAAGAAAGACCACGGCCACAACAAAGAGGAGGAGACAGATGGCCCCTCCGACAACAAGCGTCATATGTTTGCGAATATTCATAAAGCAATCGGTTCAGCTAGAACGAGCAGGATTTTGAACTCACGGACCACGTCGTCAGGACCGGGAGCGGGCTGCCACCGAATCTCCGTCTCCTCACTGAAGAAATCGGACTGCCGCAGACTATCGCGGAAGGCCAGGATCGGATTTGCCGACTCGATTTTGTCAATGTACCCCAGACCGCTGATCTCAATTTTACTCAAAACCTTCGGCCCTTCCTCTTTCTGAATCACGGGTTGAGGCCGGCCCCGACCTCGCGCAACGGGAATATCCTCTTCCGCCTTCTGGTCCTCAATCTGAGGCACAATTGAAGTCAGCCACATTCCTTCGGGAAGAAAACCGCGAACTTCGCTAAGGACTGATACCCAGGCCGTCCGCCTGTCAAGCAACCCGTGAAGTTGGTCTATCTGGTTCCGAACATCGGCCGCCTCTCTTTCGGGAACAGTCATCCGGCGCTCAATCGCCTCCAACTCGGTAACGCGGGATTGCACCTTCGCGCGCCTCTCGCTCCGTAGACCCGTCATTTTGAAGAAATAGCCGCACCAGACGACAACGCTCAAAATCAAGCAGATCATCGACACAAGGAGCAAGGGCTCCTTCCTGTGGAAGGCCTTCTCGGCCATGATGCGCGGCGGCATGAGATTCAGTTCGATGGGACATGAAAGCACCCGCCGCAGTGCCAGACCGACCACTTCGCTGAGAAGATGAGCCGACCGGCCAATTTCGTCCGCGGAAATCGCGTTGCTCACGGCGACGTTCTTGAAGGGATTCAGATAGTCCACGTCCACCTGCAGTTTGTCGCGCAGGAATGTGTCCGTGTATGGAATGATCGAAGTGCCGCCCGTCAGAAGAACGAGCCCGGGCGCCCTGCCGTTCTGCTGGCTCCGGTAGAAGTTGATTGACCGGTTGATCTCCGCATGCATGCGGGTCATAACGGTGCGGACACATTTCGAGACTTTGTCCGCGACCTCACTCTGCGGAGTCTCATAGGCACCGCCCCACGCCACGAACGCATGCGCCTTTTTCATTTCCTCCGCGTCGTGAAATGAAAGGTCAAACTCCCGCATGATCTGTTGAGTGATCGCGTTGCCGGCCACGGGAATACTCCGGCTGAATACGCGAGCCTCCTCGACGAATACCAAATCAGTCGAACGCGCACCCATATCAACGACAAGCGTACAGCCGGCCAGATCCCCGTAGTTGTATCGCATGGCGTTGTAAACGGCCATCGGGGCTACGTCGACAAGATCCGTTACCAGCCCGGCAAATTCCACGCAATCCGTCAGCTCCTCGATAATTTCGCCCTTGATCGCCGCCAGCATCACATCCAGTTCGCCTTCCTGCCCCCCCACGAGCTGGTAATCCCAGACGACCTCGTCGATCGGAAACGGAACGTTCTGCTGAGCTTCATACTGGACGATCTGAAATACCTTCTCAGGCTCAACCGGAGGAAGTTTCACAAAACGCGAGAACACGGACTGGCCCGAGACTGAGATCAGCGCGAAGCCCGGCTTGATGTTGCGCTCGCGCATGGCCTCGCGCAGGGTGGTTACTATGTACCTGCTCCGGTCTTCCTCATGCTGCGGGTCGATACCAAGAGAGGCAATGGCATAGTTAACCAACTCGACCCCCCCGGACTTCAGAGGCAGAAACTCGGCGATCTTTAGACCACTTGCCCCGATGTCCAGCGCAAGAATACGATCCGATTTCAAATTCTACCTCTCCCTCATTGCATGCAAATTCGTAGATTGCGCGATCATGTCTTACTTCTCAGCACGCGCTTTGATCGCCTCAAACGTATCGTAGTCAATCATCATGAAAGGCGTTTCCAGCCGGTTCAGCAGATAGCCGTCCTGCGGAGGCAGTTCCTCCCACCACCGCC
>JAHIZV010000017.1 GCA_018814445.1 Verrucomicrobiota bacterium
CAGATTATCCGGCATCTGGTATCCGGTATCTATCTTCCGGTATCGCGGCGATAACCGCCGTTATTCCTCGAAATAGGTATACCCGCGCAAGCCTTCCTCGTAAGCCTGCATGATCGTCCGCCGTTCTTTCGGGCTGATTGTTCCTGCCCGGACGGCTTGTTCAGCGAGTTGTCTGAATCCGTCTTTAAGATCCCTGGGTTCATATTCAACATACGAAAGAACGTCGGCTACCGAGTCTCCGTGAATTTCCCGCTCGTACTCGAGTTCGCCGGCCTCATCGATTCCTATTGAGACAACGTTCGTATCGCCGAACAGATTGTGCAGATCACCGAGAGTTTCCTGATAAGCGCCTACAAGAAACACGCCCAGCACATAGTCGGCGCCGTCTGTGAGTTCATGCAGAAGGAGGCTTCTCTTCACGTCGTGAAGATCGATAAAGCGGTCGATCTTCCCGTCGCAGTCGCATGTGATGTCGGCGAGAACGGCGTTTCTTGTCGGGCGCTCATTCAGCCGGTGAACAGGCATAATGGGGAACAGTTGATCGATCGCCCATGAATCCGGGATGGACTGAAACAGGCTGAAGTTTCCATAGTAGATATCGGCCAGCGCGGCGTCCAGCTCCTGCAGGTCTTCCGGTACGTACTTCAGTTTCTTCACTTCGCGCGAAATGGCGCTCATGATATCCCAGAACATCTGTTCGCCAAGCGCCCGCTCGCGCAGAGAAAGAATACCGCGCAGGAAGAGTCCCCGAATCTCGTCACGGTAGTAGACTGCGTCGTTATAACATTCCTGCACGTTCTTCGTGGAAAGATTTCCGCGCACTTCCCTGAGATTCAGAAGCATTTCGTGGGATTCCTCGGGAAGCGTCTCCGGAGGGTTATGGGTTTGAAAGCGGGTGGCGTCCAGTATATTGAACAGAAGCACGGAGTAGTAAGCAACCAGCGCGCGGCCCGATTCGCTGATCAGGGTCGGATGTGGCACATTTTCTTCGTCACAGCCCGTCATGACTTCATCGACGATATCCGCACAGTACTCTTCCACGGAGTAGTTGCTGCTGGCTTCGAAGTTTGTCTGAGATCCATCGTAGTCGACCGCCAGACCGCCGCCGATGTTGAGAATTTCCATCGGCGCGCCTTCCTTGACCAGATCGACGTAAACACGCGTCGCTTCAGAGGCCGCCGACCGAAGGGTTCGGACGTTAGGGATTTGTGAGCCGACATGATAGTGGAGCAGTTTGAGACAATGCAGCTTGCCTGACTCTTTCAGATGGTCGACTACGTCGATAATCTGGGCCGTATTCAGGCCGAATACACTGCGGTCGCCGCCGGACTCAATCCAGTGTCCACTGCCGCGGGTGGCGAGTTTAACGCGAACGCCGATGCAGGGCTCGATCCCGAGTTCTTCGGCCCGCTTCATAATCAGAGGAAGCTCCCCCGACATTTCCACTACCAGGATAGTCCGAAGCCCCATCTGTGTTGCATATAGAGCAAGGTCTATGAACTCCTCGTCTTTGTAACCGTTGCAGATGATGAAGGCTTCGGGGTCATGAAGATACGCAAGGGCCGCGATCAGCTCGGCTTTGCTGCCCGCTTCGAGCCCGTGGTGATAACGGCGGCCAAAACGCGTGATCTCCTCAAGCACCTGCTGCTGCTGATTTACCTTGATGGGATAGACGCCGCGATATGCTCCCTGATAGCCCAGTTCCCGCATCGCTTTGGCGAACTTCTCGTTGAGCAGAGATATGCGTGAATCCAGAATTCCGCCGAAGCGAAGCAATACCGGCAGGGCGAGGCCCCTCTCTTTCAGGCCCGAGACAATATCGGCAAAACCGACTTCACGGGTGCGATCTCCATTGGCCAGGTCAGCGACCACATCACCGTCTTTGGAAATACGAAAATAGCCCTGACTCCAGCTTCCGATTCCATACAGGTCTGTGGAGTCGGCGACCGTCCATCTGTCGAAGTTTCGTGTATCCCGATTCATCGTCTTCCTTTTACCGGTTCAGGGCGGGGATTTGTAGTCTTAAAGGGGCGTTTAGAGAAGGAAAAAGAGTGGTGTTTATGTGTGGGAGTGTGGGAGTGGCTGACCCTGA
Organism: Verrucomicrobiota bacterium; assembly: GCA_018814445.1. Taxonomy (GTDB): domain Bacteria; phylum Verrucomicrobiota; class Kiritimatiellia; order JAHIZV01; family JAHIZV01; genus JAHIZV01. Next base: position 2,093 of record JAHIZV010000017.1, read on the forward strand.
AGGGAAAGCGGCCGTCTTGAGGGCCCGGAGAGGAAAAGGAAAACGCCGTCAGGTTCGTACCTGACGGCGCCTGCGCAAACTTGACGTATTCGATTCCCTACGAAAGGGCGGCCTTGGCCTGCTCAACAATCTTCGTGAATCCTTCCGGATCATGAATGGCGATTTCCGAAAGCATCTTGCGGTTCAGGGCGATACCCGCTTTCGTTGCGCCTTCGATGAAGCGGCTGTAGGTAATGCCGTTCTGTTTACAGGCGGCGGAGACGCGGACAATCCACAGACTGCGGTAGGAGCGCTTTTTCGTCTTCCGGTGGGCCGTAGCCTGGACCATCGCGCGATCCACTGCTTCTGTTGCCGTGCGGAACAGCTTGCTGCGTGCGCCCTTGAATCCTTTCGCCAGCTCGAGGCGGCGTTTTCTACGGCGGCGACTTGCCGGGGCATTTGTTGCTCTTGGCATGATGGGCTCCTGTCAATTCAGATTACTTGGGCAGATGGATCGCCAGCCGCTTTATATCCGCCTTGGAAGCCAGTCCGCCGGCGCGCAGCCGGCGTTTCTGTTTCGACGTTTTGCTGCTGAACAGATGGCCCGTCCCGGCCGACTGCCGTTTCAATTTACCGGTTGCGGTCTTCTTGAACCGTTTCGCAACCGACTTTCTGGTCTTCATCTTAGGCATGGCAAATCCACAGTTTTGTGTTCGTTAATTCCGCGGGGTCACGGGACCCGAACGCGTAAGAGGCGCATATGTACGTCAGACCAGGGGGGCTGTCCAGCCCTTTTAGGCAAAATCTTTCGTGCGGGACGGCCTGCCCGATGTCGCGGATTCCCGTCTCCGCAGGCAAAACTTCGCTTGTATTGAGCCGTCTGGCGACCGATATTCTCCATCTGGGCGTGGGGTGCAATGGAAGAGTTTCTCGTCTTTGATAAGGTCAGCAAGTCGTTCGGCGATGTACAGGCGCTGAAGAACGTCTCTCTCAGTGTGAAAAAGGGGGAGATTTTCTCTCTGCTCGGACCTTCCGGCTGTGGGAAAACCACGCTCCTCAGGGTGGCCGCGGGATTCGAGAGACCTGATTCGGGGCGAGTCTACCTGGACGGCGAAGATATCACGGACATCCCGCCCAACCGCCGCAAGGTCAACACGATTTTCCAGAACTACGCGCTCTTTCCCCACATGTCCGTCTGGGAGAACATCGCCTTCGGACTGAAAGTCGCCGGGATGCCGGGCGCCCGCATCACCGAAGAAGTGAACCGCATGCTGGCGCTTGTTCACATGGAGGACCAGGCCCGCAAGAAGCCGGACCAGATCAGCGGCGGGCAGAAACAGCGTGTAGCCATCGCGCGAGCCCTGATCAACAAGCCGCGCGTCCTTCTGCTGGACGAGCCCCTTGCCGCGCTGGATTTGAAACTGAGACAGCGGATGATCATTGAACTCGACTCGATCCACGATGAAGTGGGCATCACCTTTCTTTTTGTTACGCACGATCAGGGAGAAGCGATGAGCCTGAGCGATCAGATTGCCGTTATGAATGAAGGCAATGTGGAACAGGTCGGCACACCCGTGCAGATCTATGAAGCCCCGGTAAGCAGTTTCTCCGCGGCTTTCATCGGCGACGCCAATTTCTTCGAAGGCATGGTCAGCCGCGTTGAGGGAGCCGATTACAGCCGCCTGTCCATCGAAGGATTCCCCGAAGTCCTCTGTTTCAACGATCAGCCGCGCAGCCAGGGAGACCTTGTCTATCTCAGCGTGCGGCCGGAAAAGGTGCGTATCTCAAGGGACAGGCCCCGGGACGATGAGCGGGTCAACATGGTCGAGGGCGCCGTTGAAGACGTGATCTATCTTGGATCTCACACGCGCTACTGGGTCCGAGTCGACCAGTATCGCCTTGCAGTTACGCGTCAGCATCAGCGCTTTCAGCTGGACGAGAAACCCGTAACCTGGGGCGATTCGGTCTGGCTGAGCTGGCACGCGGACGACGGATTCATGCTGCAGCGGTACGAGGAGAAGGACGAGGATCTGCTCGCGTTTCTGCCGGAGGGAGAGGAGTGAGGAGGCGGAACGATGTGCGCGAGTGGCTGACGTCCCTGCCGTCGTTTATCTGGCTGACCATCCTTTTCGTGATTCCCACCGTGCTCGTATTCGCCGTCGCTCTCAAGCCGGCCGACCCGTTCGGCGGCGTCGGCGCGGGGTGGACGCTGGACACGTTCCGGGACCTCGGCGATCCGAACTATCCCGCTATAGTCTGGCGTACGCTGTGGATGAGCGTGGTCGCAACCGCGGTATGCCTGGCGGCCGCGCTCCCGTTCGCGTACTACATCGCCCGCTCTGACGAGCGTTTGCGACCCGTCCTGCTGATGGCGGTCGTGATACCGTTCTGGACGAATTTCCTGATCCGCATATTCGCCTGGAAAGTGCTCCTGCATCCCGAAGGACTGGTGAAGAGGCTTCTCGTGAGTTTTCACCTCGTGTCGCCCGATGTCTCCCTGATGTACAACGAGGGCGCGGTGCTGATGGTGCTGATCTACACGTATCTTCCTTTCGCCGTGCTGCCGATCTATGCGGCGTCGGAGAAGTTCGATTTCCGGCTGATCGAGGCAGCGCGGGATCTTGGATGCAGAAAATGGCGGGCCTTCTATTCTGTGTTCCTGCCGGGGATCAGCCGGGGGCTCTGGACGGCCGCTCTCGTGGTGTTCGTTCCCGCACTGGGATCCTATGTTATTCCCGACATCATGGGCGGTCCTGCGAGTGAGATGATCGGCAATAAAATCGCTCAGCGCGTTTTTGTGGACCGCAACCTTCCGCACGCAAGCGCGCTCTCCGCGCTGCTGACGATCGTGGTGGTACTGCCGATGATCGTCTACCTGCTGCGGCGCGGAACCGGAGAGTCAGGAAAACATCCTGTCGTGGAGGCGGGGCCGTGAAACGGAGCCGCATTCCTCTTATAGTCGCGGTGATTTGCTTCGTGTTTCTCTACCTCCCGATCATCGTGCTCGTTATCAATTCCTTCAACGGCTCGCGGTTCGGCAGTGTATGGGGCGGGTTCTCACTGAAGTGGTACGCTCGCCTCTTCAGCGATCGCGAAGTCTGGTTCTCGCTCCGCAATACGCTCATCATCGCCGTCAGCGCGACCGCGCTCTCCGTCGTGCTCGGAACGCTCGCGGCGTTCGCGCTCCACCGGTACAAGACCCGCCTGCAGGTGCTCCACTACACGCTGATCTACACGCCCCTCGTCGTGCCGGATATTCTGATGGGCATGTCCCTGCTGTTGCTGTTCGTGTCCGTAGCGATGCCCCTCGGACTCTTCACCATCCTACTCGCGCATGTGACCTTCTGCATCAGCTACGTAGCCATGGTCGTGCTGGCCCGTCTGCAGGATTTCGACTGGTCGCTGATGATGGCCGCCAGCGATCTCGGCGCGGGGCCGTGGACGTCGTTCCGCCGCGTGCTGCTTCCGCTGATCATGCCGGGCATCGTCTCGGGCGGGCTGCTGGCTTTCACGCTTTCGCTGGACGATTTTGTAATCACGTTCTTCGTGGCGGGCCCCGGTTCGGCCACTCTGCCGATCCAGATCTACAGCATGATCCGCCACGGCTCACCGCCGATGATTAATGCACTTTCGACTCTGCTACTGGTATTCACATTTACTATGGTGTGGACGTCGCAACGCCTCATGAGGAGGACAACCTGAAGGAGAACAACATGAAAAGCATCGTTCGTGTGCTGTTTGCTGGGATCGCGGTAGTCATGCTGGCCGGATGTGGAGAGAAGAAGCCCGTGCTGCATGTCTACAACTGGTCCGACTACATCAAGCCCGAGCTCGTTCAGCGGTTCGAGCAGGAGTCCGGTTGTCGTGTAATGATGGACTACTACGACTCGAACGAGGCCATGTACGCCAAGCTCAAAGCGGGTGCGTCCGGCTACGACCTGCTGTTCCCGAGCAGTTACATGGTCAACATCATGGACGAGCAGGGGATGCTCCAGCCGATCGATAAAGCGAAGATTCCCAACATCGCCAATATCGATCGCAAGTACCTGAAGTTCACGATGGATCCGGAGATGAATCACAGCGTTCCGTACATGATCAGCAACTCCGGAATCGGATATCTCGGCGAGCGGGTTCCTGATTTCGAGCCCACATGGGCTATGTTCGACCGGGAGGAGTACCGCGGACGGATGACGCTGTTGAACGATATGCGCGAAACGGTCGGCGCGGCGCTGAAACTGCTGGGCTACAGTCTGAATACGACGGACGAAGCTCAGCTCGCGGAAGCCCGTGACGTTGTGATTCGCTGGAAGAAGAACATCGCCAAGTTCGAGTCCGACCAATACAAGAACGGCCTCGTCTCGGCGGAGTTTGTGCTGTGCCACGGCTACAACGGCGACGTCTACCAGACGATGGAAGAGAACGAAGATATCGGCTACGACATTCCCCGTGAAGGAACCTCCATCGCCAGCGACGACATGGCCATTCCCGCTAATGCGACGCAAGTAGACCTGGCGCACGCCTTCATCAACTTCATCCACGATCCCGAAGTCGCCGCGGAAAACACCGAGTACGTGTACTTCCTGTGCCCGAACACCGCCTCGTACGAACTCCTCAGTGACGAGATCAAAGAAGATCCGGCGATCTTCATGCCCGACGAACTGATCGAGAAAAGCGAAGTCATCCTCGACCTCGGCGAAGAAAACGCCAAGTACATCAAGGTCTGGGACGAGATTAAAGCGGCGAGGTAGGCGCGGAAGAATGGGGGAATGGGAGAGCGACAAACCGGATCCCACCGCAGGGAGTATTAGCCGTCCTGCGTAAGAGGGTTCTGATTGCGTACAAAGATCAAACGAAGGAACTGCGAAATGATCGAAATGATCGCGGCGAAACCCCAATACACCGGCCGATGCATGCTGTGCAAGGAAGTGATCAGCAAAGCGCAGATGACGCGGCATCTGAAGAAATGTGTCGAGATGAGCACTCAAGATGCGGGACAGGTCATGAAACTGTTCCATCTTGTGATAGAAGACAGGTATCTGCCGATGTACTGGCTCCATATTGAAATCCCCGGAGCCATGACGCTCAGGCATCTGGATTCGTTTCTGCGCGAGATCTGGCTCGAATGCTGCGGACATCTGAGCTGCTTCACCATCGATGGCGAGAGGTATGCCGTCAGCCCGGACGATGACCCATGGTCCGGTTTGCGTGAAAAAAGTATGCAGCCCAAGATCTACAGCGTTCTCGCTCCGGGAACGAAGTTTGATCATGAGTACGACTATGGATCGACAACCGACCTGAAGCTGCGCGTCGCAGGAGTCAGAGAATGCGCGGTGAAGAAGTCGGAAATCAAGTTGCTGGCGCGCAACGAGCCGCCAATCTGGAAATGCTCCGAGTGCGGCAAGCCCGCCACATGGACAAAGGCCTTCGGCTGGGGAGACGAAGGAACGTACTGCGACGACTGCGCCGAGGATGAAGACGAAGAATGCCTTCTCCCCGTCGTGAACTCACCGCGCATGGGTGTTTGCGGGTATGTCGGGTAATGGTGTTGATCGGTGCTGAGAACGAAAAATGGTGGAGCGGAAGGGGATCGAACCCTCGACCTTCGCATTGCGAACGCGACGCTCTCCCAGCTGAGCTACCGCCCCATCATCTTCACGAAGAGCGCGCAATATAGCAACCGGTCACACCCCCCGCAAGTGCTGATAACAGGGAAAAGTCACTCCAGGCGAAACGTTATGGGTAGTTCCGCGGAGAATGACTTGGCGGTCGGGCCTTGCTGGTGGGGTGCGGGAAATGGCGCGGCGCGGTGGATGGCTCGCAGGACTTCGCGGGTTAATGCGGCGTCCGCGGGGGGAGGGACGGCCTTGGCCTCGATCAGTCGGCCTGATGGATCGATTTGCAGTGAGACCATGACTGTGTCCTCCACTCCCCTTCGCCGGGAAAGGGCGGGATACCGCAACTCCGCGGCGATAGCTTTCCTGACGGAGTCCCAGTATGTCTCATCACGGACCGAACCGTCGCTGGTTACTGCGACGGTCTGACGGTCTTTTGTCTCATCCGCGGTTCTGCGCGTCTTCTTCTCTGTTTCTCCAGCCTCATCGTGGATGATGACTGAGGCCAGTCTGATGCGAATCGCGCTGTGTTGCGGCGGAGGCTTTGGCTTGCGTAAAACCGATATGGGAGCGGCGTTAAACAGACAAAGGACCACCGCATGTACTGCGGACGACACGGCCAGAGCTGACAGAAAGAGTCTCTTAGAATGCATAATTGAGCGCGACAACGAAGTTGCGTCCCGGCTCATTCAATCCTGACCCGTGGATCCTGTAGTCCTTGTCGGCAATGTTCTCGATGGAAGCGGTGAGCATGATTTCCGGTGAGACCTGCCACCCGCCGCGGAGAGAGAATACTGCGTAACCCGGCGTCCCTCCGGGAGGAATGCGCTGAGTGTCCGCCGCGTCGCGGGTGGATAGTCTATCCTGTTTGTCGGCGGCCGAGACGACACCTTCCATCCAGTGCCTCGGCGACGGCTGGAAGCGAATGCCGACGTTGGCGGTCAGCGGCATCAGTCGGTCGACAGGCTCCCGCTTTTTCTCCGGAGAAGAAGTCGGATACGTGTCCACTTCTCCTTCCATCCAGGTCAGGTTGCCCCAGAACATCCAGTCTTCAAGGAAGCAGTAGCTTCCGTTGACTTCAATCCCGTGCACATAGCCATCGCCGGCGTTCTTCTTTGTGACCTCGTTATCGCCGTCGATCATGCGCCCGGTCGGGGTTCTGACGATCATGTCCCTGATGTCGGTGTAGAAGTACGCGCACTCCAGAGCGGCATTTTCGCTTTCGCTTTTCAGGCCGACCTCGTAGGCAACGAACTGCTCGGGATCCAGGTCGGGCGACGGCGTCTCGAGTTCGTCGGTCCGCGCCGTATCGAGCCGTGTGAGGTCCGACAGATTCGGCGCGCGGAATCCCTGCGAGACGCCCGCAAAGAAGTTCAGCCTGCCTTCCGGCATGAGCCGGTAGAGCAGTCGCGCGCTCCCGACGAAAGCATCCCAATCCTGTGAGAACGAACGGCTCTCTCCACTGACCGGATCTTCAAATGCCCCGGCGTCGACCTCGATGTAGTTGTACCGCGCGCCGGCCATCAGCTCGATATCATCGCCGATGGAGAGGGTGTCCTGAACGTACGTGCCAAGTGTGTCGTAGGTTGCATCATCGGCAACGGGGCCCTGTATCCCCACGCTCTTGAGTGACCCGTCCGCTTTGAACTTCTTCGTCCAGGAGTCGACCTCGTCGCGGTAGAACTCCGCTCCGTAGACCCATTTGCCGGCATCCGTGCGGCTCAGCGCCTGCGCCGATACGCCCACGGTGTCTACCTGAAAGCCCGTGATATCACTCGAATCGTCCTTCTTGATCCGGAAATGTTCTTCTTTCTGCCGGTGATGTGAAACGGTCAAGTTGAGTTCATCGATGAGGCCGGACACGTTCTCCGCATCGACATCGACGTACGTGAGGTAGCGGTTCTGATCCAGAGACCGTTCTTTCTCGTTGCCTACAGTAGTGCCGCGGAAGCTCGTCGCGTAGATCGTCTTGTGGGTCCGCCAGGCATCATCCTGCTCAACGGTTTGATGCCCGAGGGTCAGGCGCAGGTCCGGGCGGACCAGGTATTCGACCTTTGCATCGAAATCCACTTCATCGTAGCCGGTCCTGAGCTGCTTCCCGTCGCCTGTGCGCAGATCTCCGAAGTCCTTATGCGTCGCTCCCGCCTGGACGCCTAGGCCGTCGTCGGTGACCACGCGCGCTTCTCCGCGCAACGTGTCGGAATCTTCCGCGGTGCTGTGGCGGTAATAGGCTCGACCACCGGAATCCTTCTCCAGGGGACTTGCGGAAAGCGCGTTTACCGTGCCCCCGATCGCATCGCTCCCATAGAGGACGGAGCTCGGACCTTTGACAAGTTCCAAGTGGTCGATGCTGAAAGGGTCGACGGTATTCCAGTATTGATTGGGACCGTCGCGGAAGACGGAGTTGTTGAGCCGGATGCCGTCTATCAGGAAGAGCGTCCGGAATCCGGTGAAGCCGCGGATGAAGGGCGACCCCTGTCCATGACCTGTCTTCTGAAGCATTACGGCAGGGATTTCGCTCAGGGCTTCCGGGGTGGTTCGCGATAGTCTCCGGCTCTGGATATCGCCTGACCCGATGGAGTCCGTCGTGTATGGAAGATCTAGGTCTTTCTCCCCTGTGCGCGTCGCGGTCACAACGATTTCGGGCAGTTCCACTGTCTGAGAGCGGCTTTCAGCGGCGCTCAGGTCTGACTGCATCGCGGCGCACATGACGAGTCCCACAAACGGCATGACAGTGCTTTTTACGACGAATGAATTCATACATTTCTCCTTGTTCTTCATTTCACACACTTAAACGTGCCGGAGTGAGGAATGGTTCAGTAGAAGAGGGATACCTGCCCGCCGTGTGCCAAAGGACCGTTGTAAATCGCGCGCGGAATCTGCCAAAATACCGAATATGAAATGGCGAAGGAAGAAACGCGGCCTCGAGGAGATGGATGATTTTGAGGTCATGGACTGTGTGCAAAAAGGGGACACAGAAGCGTTCGCATTGCTGGTGCGGAGATATCAGGAAACTCTGCTGAACTTTTTCAGGCGGCTGGGCGTTTATACCGATGCGGAGGATCTGGTTCAGGAGAGTTTCGTGCGCGTGTATAAGAATCGGGTCGGCTACCAGCCCACAGCCAGGTTTTCGACGTTCTTACACCGCGTCGCGCGAACGGTTTGGATTGACTGGGTGAGGCGCACCGCGAGACGGGACGATGCGCTCTCGAGATACGAAGACCACCTTGATGTCGGGGAGTCGGGGGTGCCATGCGGCACTGCCGAAAGAATGGACGCGCAGGCGGCGACCGAGTCTTTGCCCGAGAAACTCAGGCTCGTTGTGGTCTTGAGCATCTACCAGGGACTCAAGTACCGCGAGATAGCGGAGATTCTCGATATACCGGTTGGGACGGTTAAATCCAGAATGCATCTGGCCATCGAACAGTTAAGGGAGTTCATGAATGTCCGCATCAACGGACAATAACTTGAAGTTCAATGCAGAGGATTCGTGGGAGGACATGGTTCTTCCGTACGTGCTGGATGAACTGTCTGAAGACGAGAAATCGACCTTTGAGTTGACTCTCGAACGAAGCGAACTGTGCAGACTTCGCGTGTACGAGATGCGCCGGACAGTCCAGCAGCTTCGGGACGTGCCCCGCGACAGGATGTCGCGCGATCTGAGTGTCGGCGTTCTTGGTGAGATCGCGAAATTGGAGAAGGGAACCGCCAACCCGACGCTGTGGCGGTCCCATCCCTGGAGCCAAGTTCTCAAGGCGGCCGCATGTGTAGCCTTTCTTGCAGTTGGGTTGATGCTGGCAAAACCGCTGCTGCGTCCGGGCGGCAGGGATGTTGTCGATAACATCGTGCGACAGAACGCACAGAAAAAGGAAGCTGTGGCAAGAGGACTTGATTGGCTGGCCGGTGCACAGGAGTCTACGGGCGCATGGGATGGTTCGAAGTGGGGAGGGAGTGCGCGTAATGACGTGGGCTTGACCGGTTTGGCTTTGCTGGCGCTCGTCAGTTGCGATGAGGGTGCGGACTGCAGTTACGAAAAGGAAATCGATCTCGCGGTTCGCTTCCTTGCTCATGCTCAGCGCGGGGTGGGCGTCATAGGATCTGAAACTCGGGGACCGGGATATGATCATTCCATTGCGACGTGTGCTCTGCTTGAGGTTTATGCAAGGCAACCTGACGCAGAGATTGAGAGCGTCCTTGATAAGGCTCTTCGACACATTGCCGCGAATCGTGACTCGTCGGGCGGCTGGGGATACGGGAGCGAAGGGCCTACTCTCACGAGCGTCGCCGCATCGGAATGGTCGGCCCTTGCGCTCACCAGGGCTTCTGCATTGGGCTGGACTGAATACAGGGCCGAAGCGCGAACAGGTTTTGACACGAAGTATTCGGACGTCGAAAATGTGGCAAGACTGATGAAGGGTCAGACTGACTTCCATCAGTCCTATCTCGTGGCGATCCGGCTTGCATCAACTTCCCGGGACGAAGTTCTATCTCTGTTGACCGAGTTGCAGTCCAGGATCATCTCAACGCAGGAAATGGAGGGTCCCTTCGCTGGAAGCTGGGGACTTTCTGACAGACTGAGCGGGGCCGGAGGGCGCGTCTATACCACTTCAATGGCAACACTCACCCTGAATGCCCTTTCTCAGCCCGCCGGATCGTAGTCGAAAACCCGACGCAATGCAGTGCCCCTCGCGCACCAGGCTACTTGACCTGTATTGAGAATAGGTTATCATTAAGGGCTGATGAGAATCGGAACCATAGTCGGACTATTTCTTATGACCGTTCACGCTTTTGCGGCCGGGGAACCGTTGCGTGTGGCATCGCTGCATCCGATCGTCAGTGATCTGGCCCGGCAGGTGGGCGGGGAGGATGTTGAGGTCATCGATCTGATGCCGGTCGGGGCTAATCCTCATAAATTCTATCCTTCACCGTCGCATCTGAAGCAGGCTTCGCATGCCGCGTTGGTTTTGGCCGCAGGGAAGGGATTGGAGACTTACCTGCACGAATTCGAAGAGTCTCTGGGGAGCAATGTGCAGTTGATGGAGGTCGGCGATTCGGTGCCCTCGCTGAAGGTCGAGCACGACGAGGTATTTGTCTGCGCTCCCGATCACGCCGAAGGTGCGATCGACCCGCATTGGTGGCACAGCGTGAAAGCGGCGAAGCGTGCGGCTCATGCGATTGCAGACAAGCTGAGCGAAATCGATCCGGTCCACGCCTCAGATTATGAGCGGAGATATACGGCCTATGCTGTTCGTTTGGACGAACTCCACGACTGGGCGCGAAAACGCATCAGCACAATACCCCGTTGGGACCGCGAACTGGTTACATCGCATGCGGCCTTCGGTTACCTCTGCCGCGAGTTCGGTCTGAGATCGATCACAGTGCAGGGCCTGACGACAGAGCAGAATCCGGAGCCCGGCTATCTTAAAGAGGTCGTGAAGATTCTTACTGATGAGGAAGTTCGAGCCGTGTTTCCGGAAAACAACGCCAATCCGAAAGTATTGGCCAGCATGGTCCGGGAAACCGGCGTTCGAGTCGGCGGCAGTCTCTACGCCGGGACACTGCCGACAAATGAACCGACCTATGAGGCGATGATGCGGCACAACGTCAACACAATCGTCGAAGCACTGGGTGGTGAGTAGAAATGCGCGGCAGACCCGTCATCCAATGGATTCTTTTCGCCTGCCTGTGGGCAGGTCTCGTGAATCCGATTGTTCATGTGACAAGGGGCCGGACTGCTGCAGTCGCACCCGCGGCAAAAGAGTCGTCCTCGACGCGCGTCTGGGTCTCTGTCCGGTTCTCCGGGCGTCCTGAGTATTTTGTCCTGGAGCAGGGGGATGTAAGCCTATGGGCGGAGGATAAGCCGGTCTCTCTCGAGTACGAACGTGAAATCCCGCTTGTTCTGGATAAGTTCGGAACCGAAGTGACCTTGAAGGCGAAGCTTGACGGGGCCGTAACGGCGGTGGAGGTCAAGTTAGAGCCGGAGGGTCTGTCAGCATGTTCGCGCACAGTGTGGGTTGAGGGCGACGTGGAGGAACTGATCAGCTTCTCGTGGGGTAACCATGACTAGGCCGGGCGCAACAGATCATGTTCATCACATCCTGCGCGTGGAAGGTCTGCATGTTCACTACGGTCCTATCTGCGCACTGCGCGATGTGTCGCTGGAACTGACCTGCGGCACCGCTGTGGCACTGGTCGGCGGCAATGGCGCGGGGAAGAGCACACTGATGAAGAGGATCGTGGGTCTCGTCCCTGCGAGCACCGGAATCGTCCGCTGGCGCGGACATCCTGTCACGGAAAGCACGCATGAGATTGCCTATCTCCCGCAGCGTTCAGACATCAACTGGGACTTCCCTGTAACCGTTCGTGGTCTTGTTGAGATGGGGCGATATCCGCTCCTCGGGCCCTGGCGGACGTATGGTTCGCGTGATCGGGAGGCCGTCGCCCGCGCCCTTGGGCTCATGCGTATTGAAGGCATAGTGAACCGTCAGGTGGGCGCTCTCTCGGGCGGACAGCAGCAGAGGGTGCTGATAGCAAGAGCACTGGCACAGGAGGCGCACGTGCTTCTGCTGGATGAGCCATTTGCGGGATTGGATCAGCCCGCGCAGGAGCTTCTGGCCAACCTGCTGCGGGATCTTTCCTCAACCGGACACTTGATCGTCGCGTCGCACCATGACTTGAAGACCGTCGGCGAGATTTTTGATGAAACGGTTCTTCTCAACGGGAGGCTCATTGCGATCGGCCCGAGCAGAGATGTGATGACGGAAGACAACCTGAGGCGGGCATTTGGGGGAGCGGAGTAGAAGTATGGGGGACTGGGAGAATGGACGTGTGAGCCGCCGTCGGTCCGCGATGCGGTTTCCCAGAGTGTGTGGAATGACGCGCGTCGCGCAAATGACCAATGACTTTCTTAAGTGACATCTTAGCCTACGAATTCAACCAGCGTGCGTTGCTCGCAGCCGTCATGCTTGGGTTTCTTAATGGGTATGTTGGCGGATATGTCGTCCTCAGGAGAGGGGCTCTGTTTGCCGGAGCGCTTTCTCACACGCTCTTCCCCGGAGTGGCGCTGGGTGCGCTGATTGCCGGCCTCAGTCCTTACAGCGCGCTGTTGGGCGCGCTGCTCATGGCATTGGCGGTTGGCCTCGGCTCGCAGGGGATTGCGAGAAACTCGCGTATCGATAGAGATGCCGTAATGGCTATTCTCTATACGGCGGCATTCGCCGGCGGCCTGCTGATCCTGAAGCGGGTGGCCGGCAACATACGCGTCGAAGATTATCTTTTCGGTAACATCCTGGGGATCGCAAACTGGGATATCTGGTTCATGTTCGCGGCGGGAGCTCTTGTGCTCTCAACGCTGATCCTGCTGCAGCGTCCGCTTCAGATCTTCATTTTTTCGCCGGAGATAGCCGCGACACAGGGGATTCCTGTTCGACGTGTGGATTACCTGCTGGCCGCCGTTGTGGTCATAACCATGGTCACCTCGCTTCAGGCTGTCGGAACACTTCTTGCGATCGGCCTGCTGGTGGCGCCGGCGGCCACGCTGTATCTGTACTTCGATTCCCCTCGGGCGATTCTGTGGGGTGGTGGCATCACAGGCGTTGTCCTGGCAG
>JAHIZV010000018.1 GCA_018814445.1 Verrucomicrobiota bacterium
TGAGTTTGTCGTGCGCTGGTCATCGCCCGGCGGGATATTCTTTCGTTCGCTCAAAGAAGATGTGACGGAGACGAACCGCTGGTTTACTTTGTCCTTTCCCGTCGGTAATCAGCAGGGACAGGAATGGTTCGGCGGTACTGACGCGGCTCTGCGGAAAGCGCTTACGAACGTGGTATCCGTCCAGATCCGCATTACGCCGACCGGGCTGTCTCCTCAAGCGTACTTAATCGATGATTTCTTTTTGCACGGACTCCCCGCCGCTCAGGAACTCGGCGTTGGCCAGGCTTCAACCAGCAGATGGACTAACCTGCGCACGAACTTCAGTTACGAACTCCAGTTCGCCGGGCCCGACTTTGATTGGGTCGCGGTGACGTCTTTTGTCGCCGGCGCGAGCAGTCAAGAACTTGTGCATGAGAACGCCTGGTCCTATCGCTCCGGCATGTATCGGCTGAGTTGGAAGAGGGGGCAGTAGATGCGGAAGGGAAGGCAAACAGTCCTTTTGAAATGTCTGTCGGCGTTCCTGTGGATTCTGTTCGGTGCGTGGGCCGTGGTAGGACAGCCGCCGGCGCCCCTTATTCCCGCCGACAACGAACTGGATCGTCTCGACCGTTCGGCACAGGAGGTGATGGGTTTGCTGGCCGCCAATTCGCGCGTCGTTCTCGTTGATGTGCGTCCGGAGGATCAGTACGAACTGTTCCATATACCGGGAAGCATCAATATCCCGGTGCACGCAGTCAAGACCAAGGCTTTTCTGCGGCATCGGCCGTTTGTGCTGCTCGACCGAGCATACCGGGAGCGCGAGACCGAAGGCCTGTGTGAGGAGCTCCGCGAGCGCGGGTTCCGGCAGTGTCTTTTCCTGCCCGGAGGTTTTCAAGGCTGGTGGGAGGAAGGCGGGGAAATCGAGGGAGACGCATCGGCCCGCTGGATTATCTCACTGCAGGATATGGCCCGGGGACAGCCGGCCGGAGGCTGGATGATAGCGGACGTGTCGAGCAATCCGTCGGGAAGCTTTGCCGGAATTTCCGTAGTGGCCGCCGGTGATCTGCAGACGGCTTTTTTGACGAACGCCGCCTTGGTACTCGTTGGAGCATCCGCGGGAATAGCAGAGGATCTGGCCGAGACGTACGCCGTGGACAGTCCTGTTCCTGTGTACGTCGTGCACGGGGCGGAAGAGGACCTTGTGTCCGAGTTGCGCCTTTTGACTGCTCGTTCTGGGAGCAGTGCCGAGAAGATGAGCCGGTCGACAGGGGCGTCCCGGAGGGTGCGTAAGGGGTGCGGGTCGTGTCCCTGAGGCAGGTACATTTAATGCTGCTGACGAGCGCGGCTTTCGTGCCGCTTGCATGGAGTGCGATCTTCTTCACGGAAACGTGGGATGCTGATAACGCGGGGTGGGTGGATCGCGATACGCTGGAGATGCTGGTTGCGTACAACGCGTTTGACGGTGGCACTTTGGCGGGAACCTTCTCGCTGCAGACCATCGGCGTTCCCGAAGTCGACGCGTTTCGCGCGACGAGCGATTCATCTTCAGGTTCCTTTTTCGGTGATTACTACGCGGGCCTGGGCGCGGTATACGGTCTCCAGTTTGATTTTTTCGCCGAGAACAACCTGCCATCCGCGGCGCTGGTGAGGTTCAGTGACGGGACCTTCACCTTCTTCCGTAGTTTTCTGTCTCAGATAGGATCTGTGGGTGAATGGAACGACATCTATGTGCCGTTAGAAAGTTCGGCGGGTTGGTTCGGAGGGAGCAGCACGGCTTTTACCAACGCGCTTGGGAACGTCCAATGGGTAGAAGTGCAGTTGGCCCGCAACAACATCGGGTCGCAGACGTACTATCTGGATAACTTCGCACATGCCGACAGTCTGCCTGCGGGAGGGGAGGCGACGGGTGTTCCCGAGCCGGGTACTTTAGGTATCAGTTTGGTCGGTTTGCTCATCCTGCGCGGCCTTACACGCCGCAATGCGTAGCCTTGGCATGTCGCCTGACCGCGTGGGAGCGGAACGCGACCTTACGCGGCGTAAGCCATGCTTGCGCTTTGGGATGTGAAGCCTTGCCCGCCGCGGACGAGCTTCGCAGGGGTGGGTGTTCGGCTTTGGTCATGCATCCGGACAAAAGCGGCAGCATCCTGCTTCGCTCCGGGAGCTACGCAGGACCAGTGGCTGCCGCACTCCGAAGGACGCCTCCGGCGTCAACACAGCTTATGAGCGAGTCGCCATGGCAGCACGCGGCCCGCGGCACGCGATTGCTTCTGTTCCCCTCCGTAGACCAGCGTGCAGTCCTCCGCAGCCAATTTTGCTTGTTCCGCGAACCAGCGCAAACCGGCGAACAGGTCCGCATTGAGCGTCTCGGCCGACTTGATCTCTATGGCCTTTATGCCTGAGGCATCCTCAATCAGCAGGTCTACCTCATGCCCGCTGTGATCCCGCCAGAAGTAAGCCGAAGGACGAAGTCCGCAGTGATATTGCCGCTTCATGTGCTCAGCGATCACGTAGTTCTCAAAGAGACTGCCCCGCAGGTTGTGCTGCGCCAATTCATCGGCGGATCGCAAACCCAGCAGGGCACAGAGCAGGCCCGTATCCCAGAAATACAGCTTGGGCTGTTTGACCACGCGTTTATTCCAGTTGCGATGATAGGGCCGGAGCATGAAGACGATGAAGCTGGCTTCCAGCACGGACAACCACGAACTGATTGTCTTGTGATCCACACCGGTTTCATTACCGAGACCGGTCATATTGAGCAGTTGGCCGGTTCGACCCGCGCTCAGCATGAGAAACTTCCGGAAGAGGGCTAGGTTGCCGATGTTCTTCATCGAACGCACATCTCTTTCAAGATAGGTTTCGATGTACGAGGGGTAGAAATCCGCCGGCTGTAGGGGGCGGTCAAACAACGGGGGATAGAGACCCTTGAAGAGCACCTCGTCCAGCCGTGACCCCAGCAGTCCCGCTTTCTCGACTTCGGCAGAGGAAAAGGGCAGGAGATGCAGGATCGCGGCACGTCCGGCGAGTGACTGCGATATCTTCTCAAGTAGAAGGAAGTTCTGGGAACCGGTCAGGACGTATTCTCCCATCGCGCCGGATTCATCCACGATTCCCTGAAGGTAGGAGAACAGCTCGGGCGCGCGCTGCGCTTCATCGACCACCAGACCCTTTTCTCTATGGGAGAGGAGAAAACGGCGTGGATCCTCTTGAGCTGCGACCATGGTATCAAGGTTTTCTAACGAGGCGTAGTGGTAGTCCTTGAATAGACTGCGGACCAGGGTAGTCTTGCCGGACTGTCGCGGGCCCGTGAGGCAGAGCACCGGAAAGCCCTTGCGCAGGGCCGTAATCTTCTTAGAAAGATCTCGGGGTATCATCACTTTCTCCTTTCTGCCCCGCATTTAATCAAAACGGCAGCGGGAAGGCAATGTAAATCGGGGAATATCATTCCCTGATTGTATAATTGTGCTGCGTGAGCAGCGCCTTGGCGTGCGGCAGTTCAACTGCCGCTTTGGGGGGCGGAAGCTCGCTTTCGCAGGAAAAAGGGCAAGCGCGGCTTGCGCGCGCCAAAGGACGCCTCAGGCGTCAAAGCATCCCAAGGTTTTATATGGGATAGAACAGGGCCTTGCCCAGTGGACTTTCTGGCGTGAATTCACCAGAATACCGACTTTAATCGTTTCATTTGTGGAGATAGATCATGCGACAAGTCTGTTTGCTCGCTCTGTGTGTCGTGCTATCGGCCTGCTCTCGGACACGCAGAGGACGGTGGTCGTTTATACGGCGTTGGACCGCAACTTCTCGGAGCCGATCTTCGAACGTTTTGAGGCCGAAACCGGCATCAAGGTGCTGCCCAAGTACGACACGGAATCCACCAAGACGGTCGGATTGGTCAATGCGATTATCGCGGAGAAAGAGCATCCCCGCTGTGATGTGTTCTGGAACAACGAGATCGTTAATACGATTCGCTTGAAACAGAGAGAGCTGCTGCAAAGGTCATTCCCTGATAACAGTCGGCTCTATGCATCTATCTTCAAGGATCCGGATGACATGTGGCATGGTTTTGCGGCCAGAGCACGGGTCATTATCGTGAACACAAACCTCGTCGACCCTGCGAACATGCCGGAATCCATCGCGGATCTGGGTTTACCGTTCTTTCGGGGCAGGGCCGGTATCGCCAAGCCTCTATTCGGAACTACCGCCACGCACATGGCCTGTCTCTTTGCCCGCCTGGGTGATACGCAGGCACAAACATTACTGAAATCTCTGAAGAGCAACGAGATCAGTTTTGAATCTGGCAACAAGACCTGTGCGGTAAAGGTAGGACAGGGCGTCCTGGCCGTGGCCCTGACGGATACGGATGACGCGATGACGGAAATCAGGGAAGGAAAACCCGTCAGGATCATTTTCCCTGACCAGAAAGAGGGTGAGATGGGAACGCTGACGATTCCCAATACGCTCGCTCTTATCAAGGGGTGTCCGCATCCGGAAGAAGGGAAAGCGCTGATCGACTTCCTGCTCTCGCCGGAGATCGAGGAGTTGCTCAGCCAGGGCGAATCCTCCCAGATTCCCCTGAATAGCACGTATTCGGATAGTCACCCGCTGTCGCCTCTTCCCACGCGATTGATGGATGTTGATTTCAATCATGCGGCGTCTTTGTTTGAGCGCGTTGCGGCGTGGATTAGTCGCGTCTTTCTGGATAAATGAATCTGCAGCAAGGAGAGCATGATGCCGCTTCGGCAGGTGGAAGCTTGCTTCCGCGGAGAAAAGCGCAAGCATGGCCCCGCCTATGTCGGGACAAGCTTGTGCACTCCGAAGGACGGCTCCGCCGTCAATTGCGCACTTCTCCAACCGATGCTATCCTTCGCGCTGTCTTCATTCGATGATTTGCTAGAATAAGAACGGTATGATCCGGTATCTCGACTTGCTACAGGGCTCTATCCTCTATGCCGGAGGCAGCACGATCCTTGCCCTTGTTACCGCGCTCCCTCTCGCAGTGATCCTCTTCAAGCTCCGCTGCTTCGGAAGACGGATGCTTATCATGCTCGTTGCCGCGAGCGCTTTTGTCCCTTTGCACGTCTATGCGTCTGCCTGGCTTGGTGCACTTGCCTCGGATAGTCTGGCCATTGCGGTTTCCGGATGGCCGCCACTTTCTACCGCAATACTCATAGCAGGATGGGCAAGGGTTCCGCTTGCAGTACTGCTTCTCGGAGCAGTCATCGACATCCATGGTGCGGAGCAGGAAGAAGCCGCCTGGCTTGAAACCGGTCGCAGGGGCGTTCTGGCTCACGTGGTGTTACCCCATGTCCTGCGCGCGATGCTGTTTCCGGGTCTTATTCTGTTCGGATTTGGACTGGTAGAGATCACGGTCACGGACCTGCTGAATGTCCGCGCCCTGGCGCAGGAAGTCTATCTGGATTTTCAGTTGACCCTGGACGCGCGTACCGTCATGGATCGCGCTCTGCTGAACTACCTTCCCCTGTTCGCGCTCTGGGCTCTGATCGTCTTCAGCCTCGTGCGACTGTATTCCGATTCGTTTGACCCGGGATTGCGCCGGATTTCATCCGTCTTCAGAAGCAGATCCCGCTCTGAGGGTCTTCTCGCGACCCTCCCAGCTGTTCTGTTGCTTCTTCTACTACTCGGGCTGCCTGTCCGGGCCATCGCAGCCCGCATTGACACATGGTCGGCGCTGGCAGCGGGACTGCGTTCAGTCAGCGCGGAATTTGCGCACTCGCTTTGGATAGGAGCCGTGGTCGCGACACTGGCGGCATTCGCGTCGACCAGCCTGATGTCCGTGCTGAGGAAGTCTGTTTGGCACAGAGTCGTGTTGGCTATAGCGTGGATGCTCTTGCTGCTGCCGGGATCGCTGTTGGGCATTGCTCTTCTGCGAATATTGAATGCCGGGATATGCCGCGGGATATTGAATACTCCGGCGATCATTGTCCTGGCACAGTTTCTGCGGGTTCTTCCCCTGTCCGTACTTCTGGCCGCGGCAGCATCCTCGCTTATTCCATCTGTTGTGGATGACATGACGTCTGCTGACGGTGCGACGACCGGACAAAGCTACTGGCACGTATTTCTGCCTCTCCTCGGGGTGCAGACCGTTTGTATCTGGCTGATCTCCTTCGCATGGAGCCTGGGTGAACTCGACGCCACGCTGATTGTGTGTCCTCCCGGCCTGACAACGCTGCCCGTGCGCATGTTCACCATGCTCCATTATGGTGTCTATCGGGATGTCGCCGCAGCCACCGTCCTGCTGGCTGTGACGAGCATGACGCTGGTTCTGGGTGCTGTGTACTTCTTTCAGACAGAGAGAGCACGTGGCGATCGTTGAGAAGGCATAGGGCGCTTCTGAGCAAGGACGCCCTGTTTCCGCAAACAAAGCGCAAGCATTCTGCTTCGTTCCGCAAACTACGCAGGGCCAGTGTTTGCCGCACTCCGAAGGATGCCTTGTATGAAGGCGTCCGCCCTGATTCTCTTGATACATTCTGACGTATCTCCTAGAATCATAGCAGTCAGGAGGTTTGCCATGAATATGAGGATGTTTGTTGTTCTTGCGGTTTCATTTCTTCTCTCGGTTACGGTCTATTCCGCCACGTTCTACGTCGAAAACAACAACGACTCGGGGGCGGGGTCTCTGCGTCAGGCGATCGTTGATGCGAATTCGGCCGCTGGTGCGGACACGGTTGAGTTCCACCTTGAACCGCATGAGTTCACGATAACGATCACGGGCCATACAATGAATGTCCTGGGTGAGCTGCACATTGACGGAAAGACGGCCACGAACTACACCGGAACACCTCTCATTAATCTTGTCGGTGACAATCCGCTTGCTCACGGCGTGTACGTGACAACCGGCCCGGCGACCATCGAGGCGTTGCGGATCACGGGCTTTGATAGGGGGGTCTACCTGGCCGACGACCACTGTGTCGTCAAAGGATGTTACATTATGTCGAATGCTTCGATCGGCGTATTCGTTACCGATTGGGGATGCACGATCGGCGGCACGGGCTGGCACGAGCGGAACGTCATCAGCGGCAACGAGAACGGAATTTTCTTCCAGGGAGCCACTTTTGGCGCCGAGGTCCTTAACAACTACATCGGCGTTGATCCAACGGGGACCTTCCCGATATCAAACACGTTTGCAGGCGTGTACCTGACTTCCTGGGGAACCCGCGTCGGCGGAACGAACGCCAGTGAGCGGAACATCATATCCGGCAACGGCACCGGCATCGAAGTCAGCGGTCTTTCGCGGGACAACCTGGTCATAAACAACTACATCGGAACTGACTACACGGGATCGAACGCGGTACCGAACAATACGGGCATACTTGCGTCCGGGACTAACAACACGATCGGCGGTTCGTCTTCGGCGCTGCGCAATGTGATTTCAGGCAATCGAACCAGCGGTATCGAGATCCGAAATGGCGGCCGTGACAACACGATCATCGGCAACTACATCGGTGTGGACGTGACCGGCCTCGCGGCCCTGCCGAATTATACCGGCATCAAGCTGCACGACAGCCCGGCGAACTTCATCGGCGGGCTCACGGCAAACGAGCGCAACATAATTTCAGGGAATTCGCAGGATGGGGTCGATGTGGCGCTGACGGGCAGTGTCGGCAACGTTATCCAGGGCAACTACATCGGCGTGGGCAAGGACGGGTCTACACCTCTCGGCGGCGCAGGCGGTGTTGATATCAACTCTGCGGCGGATACGATCGTCGGGCGATCCGCAACCGGCAAAGGCAATGTCATATCGGCCTGCGCCCGGGGCATCAGAATTTCGGGCGCGTTAACCCGCGGAACGATCATTCGGGGCAACATGATCGGGACGGATGCCAATGGCATGGTCGGAATCCCGAACAACACGGGTATTGAGGTTTCGGGTTCGCCCGATATCAGGATCGGCGGATCCGGTTCCGGGGAGCGCAATGTCATATCGGGTAACGGCGGCAACGGCATCGATATTCGCGGTGCCCACTCTCACGATATCGAAATCATCAACAACTATATCGGTGTGGATGCAACTGGACTGGCGATCCTCAGCAACAGCTGGCAAGGCATCTTTATGAGTGATGCTCCGAGCAATACGATCGGCCGCGGCGGGATGGATGAGGGGAATGTCATATCAGGAAACGGGACGTCGGGAATCTACATTTATGGAGACACTGCGGTCGGAAACCATGTCGAAGGGAATTTTATCGGCACGGATCGACTCGGGCTCAACGCGCTGCCGAATGGCGAGAGAGGAGTTGAATTGGAGGCGCCTGATAACAACATTGGCTCGAGCTTATCCGGCGGCGGGAATATCATATCCGGAAATAATGGGGATGGGATCTACATGTATGGCGCGTACTGTCATGACAACAGCATCTCCGGGAACAAGATTGGTGTGGGGTTGTCCACCAATTGTCTGCCGAATGGTTTTTACGGTATTTCCGTATGGGGAAGCGCCAGCAACAACATCATCGGCGGCAATTCATCGCCCGGAGAGAACATCATTGCGTGCAACCCGGCTGACGGCATCTTCGTGGATTCAGGCGGCCGGGGAATCCTCGTCGGGCGGAACTCGTTCTGGGGTAACGGAGAGCTGGCTATTGACCTGTCCCCGGGTGGGATCAATCCGAATGATGACAAGGATCCGGATACAGGCGCCAACAATATGCAGAACTATCCTGTTCTTCTGTCTGTGACCAATGACGATCCCTCGAACGCTCTCCGAGTGAGCGGGACGCTCAACAGCACACCCGACACCGACTTCTACATCGTCTACTTCTGTGACTATGGTCCTGACCATTCAGGTCACGGAGAGGGACTCGTATCGATTCCCATTACGATGGCAGTGACCGATTCAGGCGGCAATGCCTCGTGGCTGCACTCATTCGAAACGCCGGATCCTACGCCGAACTTCGTATCGGCCATCGCGGTCGATTCCAACACCTGGGATACATCCGAGATGTCCTACCGCGTCATGATCGATTCGGACGGAGACGGTATGCCTGACGGCTGGGAAGAGAAACACTGGGGGCATTACAAAGGAGAAGAACCGTACGTCGACTCGGACAACGATGGTCTATTCAACATTGACGAGTGGAACGCAGAGACCGATCCCACCAACAACGCGTCCCGGCTTGAGATTGCCGCGATCACGGGCGGAAATGACACGGGGGTCGTGGTGCATGTCGACACATCGCTGTACCGCCGCTACCGGGCACAGGGTTGCTTGCAGGAGAACTACCCGAACTGGGATATCACGTACACGTCGTCCGGGGACGGCACCGGCGGAAGAATCGGATTGGTTGACTACCTTTACTTCATCACGAACGCGGCCTTCTACCGGGTCGAGGCCTGGGTGCCGTAGCCGCTCCCTTGAGCCCCCGTGCGTGTGAGTGTGGGGGTGTGGGGAAAAACCTGAAACCTGAATGGGCGGAGGGTCTGTTACTGAATATTCATTGCGGCTTTGTGTGATGAATATTCACGTGACTGACCCTGAGGGGGGGGTGAGGGAGACGGTGACTTCAGTTCCGTCATTGCGAACTCTGCATGTTGACGCTTCCTGCACGGTTGGAAGTCAAACAATCCAGTGTTGATGAAGGCTGGATCGCTTCACCTTCGTCGTTCCTGATGCATCCGGCGACTTCAGTTCGCGATGACAGGTGACCGCGCGCGCATCACAATCATTGACCCCGCAACGAGAATACCGAGAACCGCGATCGGCATGAAGCCGTAGTGGTCGACCAGCCAGCCGAGTCCCGGCGCGACGATCATCACGAAGATGGCCTTGGCCTGGCTTTCCACGGACAGAACCGTCGCGCGCAGGTTCTCCTGCGTCATACCTCCGAGTCTGCTGACGACGTTAGGCCGGAAGACGTTGTTGAGAATCGCCAGGACAACGAATCCGGCAATAGCAGGCAGAAGAGCTTGTCCCCGCAGGAACGGGAGCATCGCAAGCATGACAACGGCAAGCGCCGCCCAGATGAAGGTCGCTGCCCGGTCGTCACTCCCGGCCTTCTCGCTGAGGGTGTGTGATTTCCTTGCAGCAACACTTTCAAGCAGATGCAGAAGCGAATACACGATGCCGATCAGGACTGCGGTACGCTTGCTGCCCTCTATTCCCGCCAGAAAAGGGGCCGTGAGTGCGAAGGCCATCACGATCGGCTGGAGATAGTCTTTGCATGTTTCATAAAGACCATGAAACGACATGGCCTCGACGATCACCGTTCTGGTTTCCCTGTGGCTCAACAGTCGAATCCATGTCTCCTTCAAGTGCCCCAGCACACCGCGCATTTCGACGCGTCCTGAGCGTTTCACATCGAGGAAGGCCGGGTATGTGGCGAGATTGATCAGGTCGATCGCATACGGGATCGTCGCGAACCAGAAGATGGATACGTAATTGCCCTGCATGAAGACCAGTGTGCCTGCGATCAGGGCGGATACGGCTGAGCCTACTTTCGACCAGCTTCGGGTATATCCGTAGACCTTCGTCTTTTCGCCGGCGCGACCCTCGCGTTCCAGCCACGTAAGGATCATCGCCTTGTGTGTTCCGGTGCGGAACGCGTCCCCGATACCCATGAAGAACATGCCGGCAGCGAGAAGGGGCAGGGGAGAGAACAGGGCTAGAGTGATAAAGCAGACGATGTACGCAGCGAATGCCATAACCATGGCCTTGCGGCGGCCGTACAGATCTGCCAGAGCCCCGCTGGGAACTTCCCATATATTGACGCTCACAAAGCGAATCGCAACGAGAATGCCTATTTCGAAGTAACTCAGTCCCTTCTCGAGAAAGGCGAGATAAAGAAACGGCTCGAAATACCGCTGGTTCTTGAGGAACCCGTACAGCGAGAATCGGAACATCATTTGTCGGGCAGTGGGCACAGGCGACCTTAGCATTTTCAGCGGGGAAGGAAACATCTGTCCTGCCTTTACTTCGGCATTCTTCGGGGCGCCGATTCTGATCACGTCCGGCTTGTTCTCGATGGCGGCTGACTGCTATTCTGAACGAACAGGGAGAATGAGGGTAACGTTCTGTATGCCGTTCAAAGGAGGTCGTAACGCTATGAGGACTTTATGCTTACACGCGTCGTCGCGGGTCGCCTGCATTGTCGTTTGTCTGTCTCTTCTGCAAGTCGCTTCCGGGGCAGTACCGCATCTGATTACTTACCAGGGGTACCTAACGGACACGAATGGCGAAGCTTCAAGCGGTTCATTCGATTTCCAGTTCTCGGTCTATGATGCAGTGACGAACGGGGGGCTGAAGTGGTCTGAACCACATCCCGGACTGGATGTGACCAACGGGATCTTTATGGCCGACCTCGGATCCGTGATTCCCCTGGATCTCGACTTCAATGGCGCTTACTGGCTCGAAATCATTATTCACGATGAGACGCTGACGCCGCGCATGGCCTTTTCGAGTGTGAGCACCGCATACCGTGCCGAGCAGGCTGACGATGTCTTCGGACAGGACATTCATCCGCAGTCCATCACGATTCCGGGTTACGGGGAAATCATCAAGTCGACCGGCGAGTGGGTGGGCGATCCCACAGGCTTGGTCGGACCGCAGGGACCCGTCGGCCCGCAGGGGCCCGCCGGACCCATCGGTGGGACGAACAGGCAGGTGGTCTATAACGACGCGGGAACGGCGGAGGGGGCCGAAGTGTACTACAACAAGAGCACCGAGGATCTCGGCGTTGGAATAGACGATCCGCAGGCGAGGCTTCACGTCTACGACTTCACCGCCAACGCGCATTACCTGCGGCGCGACTGGCTCGCGCAGGCCGTGGAGGGCAGCGAGACCATTTTTCAAGTGCTCGGCGACGACAACGGAGCGCACGCGTCCGACCTGGTACTGACGTCATCGGACAAGCACTGGATCGTCGCGCATGCCGGACCGACGCGTAACAACCGGCTCTCGATCGGCTTCCTTCAGACCGCCGCTTCGGATGAATATCCGTATGCCGATGTGGCGGCGATAGTGATCCGGACCAACGGGCAGGTCGGGATCCTGACCACCGATCCTCATTCGACTCTGCACGTTAATGGCGGAGTCCAGATCGCGGACGACAGTTCCGCATGCGTGCCGGCGAAAGCCGGTACGCTGCGCTGGCACAGCGGTCAGCTCGAATTCTGCAACGGCGCCTCCTGGGAGCCCGTGTGCGCGGCTGATCCGCTCGGGAGCACGATTTCCAATCCGGGCGCCTCGTGCAAAGACATCCTCGACGTGGGCGACTCGATCGGCGACGGGGTCTACTGGATCGATCCCGACGGCCTCGGCGGAACATCGCCTTACAGAGTCTACTGCGATATGACCACCGAGGGCGGAGGGTGGACTCTTGTTTCGCGGATTCACTCCGGATCCGAAACGTGGAGCCTCGCCGTTCTCACCAACACCACGGCGACATGGGGGACATCCGACGAATTGACCAAGTCCGAGATGCGCAACCAGGCATACTTCAATCTGCCGGGCAGCCAGTTTCTCCTGCAGACGATCATTGATACCGCCGACTATGTCGTCCTGGACAACTGCAGTGACGGCAACCGCACACTCGACTGGAGGTTCTTAAACTACTCCTGGATCGAAGGCTGCAGCGCGAAACGATGTATCGTCGATACCATCAGCACTACGGAGTACTTTCCATGGGACTACGACAGTCATGCATACACCTGTCTGGGCTCCTGCGTTGACGAGATGACCGTGGGTTTCAAGGAGACGTATTCCGCCATCGATCCGGGACAGGATGACGGAGTGCTGTTCGGGTTCAACGGCGGAGACGGTGGATATCACCAGGGCATTGGCGCCTTTGAAGACGGCAAGGATCCGGCCGATGCGCAGTGTTACTGCTGCTCGGACACGGACGGATCGAGTTGCGGCGACCGGTACTATGCTCTCTACATTCGAGAAGGCACGGTTGATACCTTCAGGGAAAGCTGTGAGGATATTCTGCTGAATGGCGGCTCTGTCGGCGACGGCGTCTACTGGATTGACCCGGATGGAGCGGGGGGGCAGTTTCCCTATCGTGTTTACTGCGACATGACGACAGAGGGCGGCGGATGGACACTGGTTTCCCGCATCAGCGCGGGCTCCGAGCAGTGGTCCTGGGCGGTCTACAACGATACGCTGACGACCTGGGGCGAAAGCGCGGCGTGGACTAATACGGAAATGAGAAACCGGGCGTTCTTTGACGTCGCGGGAGATGAACTTCTGCTCAGGACTGTTCAGGACACCGCGGACTACGTCATGGTTGACGGCTGTACCGGCGGAGAGCACTCGCTCTCCTGGCGGTTCCATAGCTTTGCCTGGACAAACGACTGCAGTGCGCAGCGCTGTGACATTGCGGCGACGAGCGTGACAGAGTATTTCCCGTGGACGTATGACGACCACGCCTACTCCTGCCTCGGTGCGTGCGCGACAAACACGTCCATCGGCTTCAAGGAAACCTACTCTCCCGACGATCCCGGTCAGGACGACGGCGTGCTGCTCGGCTACAACGGCGGCGACGGCGGGTATCATCAGGGGCTCGGAACTTTTGAAGACGGCAAAGACCCCGCGGACGCGCAGTGCTACTGCAACTCCGACATGGACGGAGCCAGTTGCGGATCGAGGTACTATGGGTTGTTCATCCGCTAGGAGCGCGACATGATCTACAAAGCAGTCATCTTCCTGCTGATGCTGGCGGTCGCCGTGTGCGCGCAGGATCACGTGATTAACTGGTACACGATGGATAGCGGCGGGGCGACGGTCACGGGCGGAGTGCATCGTCTGAGCGGGACGATCGGTCAATCCGACGTCACAGTATTTGGAAGTAACGTTGTCCTGCGAAGCGGTTTCTGGGGATTCATAGCCGCGGTTCAGACTCCCGGCGCTCCGTGGCTGGATATCTCTCTCGTCAGCACAAACATCGTGATCATCTCCTGGCCGCATCCATCCGGCGGCTATCAACTGGAGGACAGCGCGGCTCTTAGCGGTGTGGGGTGGTCCGTCGTGACGAATACTCCGGTCGTTGAGGGGGACACGAAGCGCGTGACGGTGCCTTATCCGGCCCATGGCCGCTTCTACCGTCTGCACAAGCCCTGAGATCCTGAAAACTTCCAAGGTTTGGAAAAAATGCTGAAAAAACTTCCAAGGTTCGGAAGTTTTCAGGGATTTCGAGAGCGGGTCCGATCATACGAGCGCCGCCCGCCCGAAAACCGAAACCTGAATCTAAATTCCGAATCTCCCGTACCTCTCCATTGACACACCATAAGCCTGTTTATAGAGTACCCGCTCACTTTTCACAGAGACGCGGACGGCGTCTGTGACGCACAAACGAAGGAGATAGTGAATGAACGTAAATCTGCTGTATCTGGCTATAGGGTCGGGTGTACTGGCGCTGCTCTTTGCATTCTATAAGAGCGTCTGGGTAAACAAGAAGGATCCGGGAACGGATCGGATGCAGGAAATCGGCGCCGCCGTCCGTGAGGGCGCGATGGCGTTTCTCGCGCGCGAATACAAGGTGCTGGCCGTATTCGTGATCGCGGTTGCCATTCTGCTGGCCATCGGCAACAAAGGGAGCATCAAGCTCGTGGCCGTTTCATTTGCGGTCGGCGCCATGTGTTCCGGATTGGCCGGATTCTTCGGCATGCGGATTGCGACTGCCGCGAATATGCGTACGACCAATGGCGCGCGTAAAAGTCTGAACGATGCGCTGCATGTGGCCTTCTCGGGCGGAACCGTGATGGGGATGTGCGTGGTCGGTCTGGGCATCATCGGTCTGAGCGGTCTGCTGCTGATCTACTCAAAGGTATTCGGTTCGGATATCGCGAATCTTAAAGATACCGTGCTGCCGATCATCAACGGTTTCGCCATGGGCGCATCCTCGATCGCGCTGTTCGCCCGTGTGGGCGGCGGCATCTATACGAAGGCCGCTGACGTTGGCGCTGACCTGGTTGGTAAAGTCGAAGCGGGTATTCCTGAAGACGATCCGCGCAATCCGGCGACGATCGCTGACAACGTCGGTGACAATGTCGGCGACGTAGCGGGCATGGGCGCTGACCTCTTCGAATCCTATGTCGGATCAATCGTTGGCTCCATGGTTCTCGGCGCGGCGGCAGGTGTGCCCGCGCTTGTCATTCTTCCTCTCGTTCTCGCGGCGGCGGGGATCGTCGTATCCATCGGCGGCACGTTCCTTGTTCGCACGAAAGAAGGCGGCAATCCGCAGACGGCTCTGAACGTTGGAACCTTCGCGGCGGGCATTGTCATGGCTGTCGCAACGTATCCGATCTGCACGGCTCTGGTTCCCGCGGACTCTCCGATTTCCGCGATGGGTATCTTCATCGCCACGATCGCCGGTCTCGTCGCCGGTATCGCTATCGGCATGCTGACCGAGTACTACACGGCTGAAAGCAGAGGTCCCGCGCATAAGATTGCCGATGCCTCGAACACCGGCGCGGCCACAAATATCATCGCGGGTCTGGGCACCGGCATGATGTCCACGGCACTGCCCACGATCTGTCTCGCCGCCGCGATCCTCATTGCGCACAAGTTCGCGGGCCTGTATGGCATCGCGATTGCGGCGCTCGGTATGCTCGCGACGACAGGCATACAGCTCGCGGTTGATGCGTATGGTCCTATCGCCGACAACGCAGGCGGTCTGGCTGAGATGGCTGAACTCGAGCCTGAAGTCCGCAAGCGGACCGACAAACTCGACGCAGTCGGAAATACGACGGCTGCCATTGGCAAAGGTTTTGCCATCGGCTCTGCGGCTCTGACGGCCCTGGCGCTGTTTGCTGCATTCCGTGAGACCGTTGGCATTACGTCCATCGATGTGACGAAACCTACCGTCACCGCCGGACTTCTGGTGGGCGCTATGCTCCCGTTCCTGTTCTCATCTTTCGCGATGGGCGCGGTGGGCCGTGCGGCATTTGCGATGATTGAGGAAGTGCGGCGTCAGTTTAAGGATATCCCGGGTCTTCTCGAAGGCACGGGCAAGGCCGACTACGCCCGCTGTGTGGATATCTCCACAGCCGCCGCGATCAAGGAAATGGTCGTGCCGGCACTGCTCGGTGTACTGACACCGGTGGCCGTCGGATTCCTCGGCGGACCCGAGATGCTCGGCGGCGTGCTCGCCGGCGTGACGGTTTCGGGCGTGATGATGGCCCTGTTCATGTCTAACGCGGGTGGCGCGTGGGACAACGCCAAGAAGTACATCGAGGGCGGTGCTCATGGCGGCAAAGGCTCGGCAGCGCACAAAGCGGCGGTCATCGGCGACACCGTCGGCGACCCGTTCAAGGACACAGCCGGCCCCTCCCTGAACATTCTCATCAAGCTGATGAGCGTAGTCTCGCTTGTTATTGCTCCCATGCTGTAACAGCGAACTCGACAGTATATCAAGACGCCCGCCCGTTTGTGGCGGGCGTTCTTGTTTGGAGCGTGGAGCATGGAGCTTGGGAGATGGGGGGCGGGGCCGAACCATCAACCATGAACCACAGGCGGTGTTGGGTCTGCTCTAAACCATGGGTGGTGCAAGCTCTTCGCGTGTGCTAGAGTCCACAACTGCATGAGAAGAATTGCCACAGTACTTTTGATGTGGATTTGTCTGTCGAGCTGGGCGATGGGGGGGAGTCCGAAGGTCATAGTCATTGCCAACGGGAACGTCCCGGAGTCTCTCGAACTGGCGCACTACTACCTCCAGGCGCGCGACCTGCCGACAAACTGTCTTTGTGTTCTTGATCTTCCGGACGAGGAAGTCATTTCCCGCGGCACGTACGAGGAGAAGCTGCGCGATCCTCTACTCAAATTTCTGCGTGAAGGGAAACACGTTACGCAGAAACACCGTCGGAAGCGTGATATCAAGTCGCATGAATCGGAGTGGGAAACTACCACAACGACGGTTGGCTTCATGGTCTCGATGTACGGGATACCGCTGAAGATTTCCGATACCAAGACCCGGCTGGGCGCCGCTGTTGCGGATCTGAACCGGAATCCGTCGCTCAAGAATGAAGCCGCGGTTGATTCCGAACTCGCGGTCATGTTAACGCCTCCGATCGAATTGAACGGCCCCGCTCTCAATCCGGCGTACAATCGCTTCTCACATGCGGATTCGGGACCTGCCGGCCGCTTCCTGGTGTTCGCGACAAGATTGGATGGACCGAATCCGGAAGACGTAAAGCGGATGATTGACCAGTCGCTTGATGTCGAGAAGTACGGACTTCTCGGCAGGGCGTACTTCGATGCGCGGGGCTTGACCCTCGGCAACCACTTCATGGGCGACTACTGGATAAGGGAAGCCTGTGAACGCTTCATCCGCGAGGGATTCGACTGCTATCTGGATCTAGAGGAGGACCGGTTTTCCGTTTCTTTTCCGATGGAGGATGCCGTGGTGTACCTGGGGTGGTATACGGAAGATGTTGACGGGCCTTTCACGCGAACCGGCTTCAAACTCAGGCCCGGCGCCGTGGCTTATCATCTCCACTCGGGCAGCGCGAAATCGCTGAAACACCCGGATCGAAACTGGGCCGCCCCTCTGATCGAATGCGGCGCGGCGGCAACGATGGGTGCTGTGTATGAGCCCTACCTTGAATACACGCCGAACCTTCAGTTGTTCGCTGACCGGCTCTGCAGCGGATACTCTCTTGCTGAAAGCGCGTATATGTCGATGAAGGTGATCTCCTGGCAGATTACAGTGGTTGGAGATCCGCTTTTCCGGCCTTTCGCGATCCCGCTTGACGAACAGATAGCGAACCTCGAGAAAGACGGGCGCAAAGAGGTGGAGTGGGCGTACCTGCGCAAGATCAACCTCTATATGCAGAATGGCCTCTTCAATCGGGCACTTCGACTCTGTACGCAGAAAGCGGAGGAGTTGGACAGCATGGTTCTCCGCGAGAAGCTGGCCGACCTTCTTCTTCGCAACGAGGCCCTGATCGAAGCGGGCAAGCAGTATGAGAAGCTGGTTGACGACGCGAAAACAGCGGAAACGGCCGTGCGGTCTGGTGTGCGGCTCATAGCCATTCTC
This sequence comes from Verrucomicrobiota bacterium, assembly GCA_018814445.1. Taxonomy (GTDB): domain Bacteria; phylum Verrucomicrobiota; class Kiritimatiellia; order JAHIZV01; family JAHIZV01; genus JAHIZV01. The sequence goes on from JAHIZV010000018.1 coordinate 17,961, forward strand.
AAACACCTGAAGAAGGATGATGACGCCGCGCAGGCAGAGGCATCGATCAGAGAGAAATGGGCTGGAAGTCCCGCGCTGGACACACTCTCCAGGGCAGACAGTTTTGAGCGTCAGGAACCTGTTCCCGCAGCCGCGACGCAGCAGAACGGTGAACCCGAGCCATGACACTCATTGACTCTCACGCGCATTTCGATGACTTCGCGAAAGAAGGAACCATTGCCGACGTTTTGTCCCGAGCGCAGGATGCCGGCGTCACGACCGTCGTCGCTATCGGCGGGGGAGTCGAAGCCAACAGGATTGTCATCGACACAGTAAAGAAGCATCCCGGACATATCCTCGGCGCTCTGGGCTTTGACAGGTACGCGATTGACACGGAGGTAGATGTGGACCGGCTGCGACAGCAATTGTCGGAACCCGGCGTCGTGGCTGTCGGTGAGACGGGTCTCGACTACCACTACAGTGCGGACACGGCGGATGCCCAGAAAACCTTGTTCAGCAAGATGTTGGAGGTCTCCGTCGAGTGCGCTTTGCCCGTGGTCGTGCACAGTCGCGAGGCTGATGGCGACACATGCGCTCTTCTCCGCGATCATGCATCCGCCTGGAAGAACCCGGGGCCGCCAGGCGTACTGCACTGCTTCACGGGTTCGGCTGATTTTGCGGAACGTCCGCTCGAACTCGGCTACATGATCAGCTTCAGCGGTATCATCACGTTCAAGAACGCCGACGAACTGAGATCTGCGGCTCGAACAGTGCCCGACGACAGGTATCTCATTGAGACAGACGCTCCCTACCTGGCCCCGGCGCCATATAGAGGCAAGCCCAACGAGCCGTCTTATGTTGCGCATGTGGCAGCGAAAATGGCAGAAATCAGGGGTGTGACCGTTGAAGATGTTGCCCGCGTCACGACGTTGAATGCGCGAAGGCTTTTTGGATTGAAGGAGGTAGAAGAGAAATGACACAGGGACCGAGCAAGCGAGCTCTTGGAATCGACTTTGGCGGGACGTCCGTGAAGCTGGCCGTCGTCAACGATCTGGGTGAGATTGAAAAGCGCGCAGTGTTTTCCACGGCAGAGTCCGCGATCCCCGCGGCGTGGCTCGACGCAGTCGAGGTGGCCTGTAAGGAGATGGGGCTGGAGAGAGAGTCCGTTCGTGACGCGCTTGTCGGCATCGGCGTCGGCGCGCCCGGTTTCGTCGACTACACTGCCGGTCATGTGCATGACCTGACCAACGTGCGTGGATGGAAGGACGTTCAGCTTCGAGGACTGATAGAAGAGCGCTTCAGAATCCCCGCCTATATCGACAACGACGTCAATGCAATGGCGGCCGGTGAATGCGCATTCGGCGCGGGCAGGGACTACAGTCATGCCGTCTTCGTTACGCTGGGCACGGGCGTTGGAGGCGGCCTGCTTGTGGACGGCAGGATATTTCGGGGCGCGCACTCAATGGCCGGTGAGATCGGTCACATGTCCGTTCAGTTGGACGGAGTGAAGTCACCCCAGGGAATCGGAGGACTTGAGCAGTACGTTGGGAACAGAAGGCTGGCTGACAAAGCCAAGCGCGCCATCAAGCGCGGTACGAAATCGCTGATCGTCGACCTGGTGGATGGAGATCTCAATGCTATCAGCCCGAAAGTCATCGCGACGGCAGCCAGGAAAGGCGACGAACTTGCTCTTGGAGTATTCGACTTCGCAGCCAAGTGTCTTGCGTCCGCGTTTGCATCGCTGATTTACCTGATCCAGCCGCAGGCGATTATCGTCGGCGGGGGTGTGGCCCAGAGCGGAAAGGTATTGTTCGATCCCCTGCAGGCGCATCTCAAGGAGCGTCTCAGCCCTGTCTTTTACGAGAGGGTCGAGATCAAGATGGCGAAGTTGGGCAATGATGCCGGGGTGATCGGTTCCGCGAGTCTGGCGATGAGATAGATAGGCCCTGCACCACCCATGGTTGATGGTTGATGGGGATGGAGATGGGAGAGGGTCAACATTCAACAAATAACTCGAAAATCTCAATCGCGGATGGGCCCGGAGTGAATATGCTCTAGTTCGAACACCGAACACCGAACACCGAACACCGAACACCGAACACCGAACACCGATGCAGATATCGCCGAAGGTTAAGCAGAAACTCCAGTCTCTCCCGGATTCGCCCGGCGTCTACATCATGCGCGACCGGCATGGGCAGATCATCTACATCGGCAAAGCCGCTTCCCTTCGCAAAAGAGTCCAGTCCTATTTCCGCCGCAGTACGCTGAGGAGCGCACGTCCCAAACTCCGTGGGCTCGTCAAGAGCATTGACGACCTGGAGTACCTCGCGGTCAGGACGGAGGCCGAGGCCACTCTGACCGAAGGACGGATGATCAAGGAGTATCGGCCTCGATACAACGTGACCTTCAGGGACGACAAACGATTTCTTCTTCTGAGGATCAATCTGTCGGATCCGTTTCCGCGCCTGCAGACCTGCCGCATTGACAAGAACGACGGCGCGCACTACTTCGGGCCGTATGCTTCCGCGCAGGCGGCGCGGGCGGCGATGGAATTTGCGGAGAAACGTTTCGGAATACGCGCGTGCTCACCCATAGTGCCGGACGGGGAGACGTACAAGCACTGCATGAACGATATTATCAGGTACTGCGCCGCGCCCTGTATAGGGAAGGTTTCGCGAGAGGAGTACATGGGGCGGGTAGGGGAGGCGGTTGCTTTTCTGCGCGGTGAGAGAAAGGACTGTCTGACCGAGATTCAGGAACAGATGGAGAAGGCATCCGCGGCGATGGACTTCGAGCGCGCGGCGGCACTGCGCGACACACTGTTCCTGTTGCGTGATGCTATGAAGCGGAAGGTACGGGGCATGAAGTCGCTTGAGATGAAGAACGAGGACGCGCGCCGCGGAGTGAAGGAGCTCAAAGCAGCCCTGCAGTTGCCGACAATGCCTCGCGTCATCGAGTGCTTCGACATTTCCAATATCTCCGGAACTCATGCCGTCGCGAGCATGGTATGTGCAGTTGACGGCATGCCGCAGAAGAGTCGCTACAGGTCGTTCCGTATCAAGACGATCGAGGGCATTGACGACCCGGCCATGATGGGCGAGGTGATACGCAGACGATACTCGAGGGTATCCAGCGAGGAGAACGAGATGCCGGATCTTGTGTTGGTTGACGGAGGCATCACTCAGATGCGATCCGCCCGCGCGCGATTGAACGAACTGGGCCTTTCCAATATCCCTGTCGTCGGTCTTGCCAAACGTTTTGAAGAGGTGTACCGCGACCGGGATGATGGAAAACAGCCGCTGAGACTTCCGACAAATTCCGCAGGACTGCTCGTGTTGCAGCGCATCCGTGATGAAGCGCATCGTTTCGCGCTCACCTACCATCGCAAGCTCAGGAGCAGGAGGATCAGCGAGTCCGTACTCGATGACATTCCCGGAATCGGGAAGAAGAGAAAAGAACAGTTACTGGCGCATTTCGGGTCGATCCGCAGACTGCGCAACGCGGCTATCGACGAAATAGCTGCGGTGCCCGGTTTCGGAAAAGCGACCGCGAAGTTGGTTGCAGAAGAGCTGGACCGCCTCCACGGATGATGACGTGGTTCTGGCGGGCGCCCCGGCTCAGCAAGCTTCGCCCTCCATGAAGAAGGTTGACGGCTCTGGAGGGCGAACTTTACGTGAGCCGTGCATGGCGGACGCCCCGGCTCAGCAAGCTTCGCCCTCCATGAAAAAGGCTGACGGTTTTGGAGGGCGAACTTTACGTGAGCCGTGCATGGCGGACGCCCCGGCTCAGCAAGCTTCGCCCTCCATGAA